>CAZJDN010000019.1:1394-12317 GCA_964544775.1 uncultured Thiothrix sp. | reverse complement strand
CCGGAATTCGGCACGGCTTCAATCGCTGTCCCCGTAGCAGATAAACGGTAAATCGCCACAATGGATATCGCGTAATCGTCGCTAACAATGCTGTAACAACCGTTAGAGAATGATGTTCTGCCCGGTTCGCGCCCATTTAACAACGCAGCAACGGCTAAAGCGCAGGCTTTGGCTTCGGAATTAGCCGCAAACCCCGACTTTGGTAATGGGCTAGCGGTACAAGCATCACCAATGACGTGAATATTCGGCAGCAATGTCGACTCAAAACTGGTAAACGCTACCGGACACCAACCACTGCTATCGGTTAAACCTGCTGCAAATGCCAACGCCCCCGCTTTTTGAGCTGGCACGAGATTGAGCACATCGGCTTTAATGTTTTGCCCACTGGTAGTCACAACGGTTTTATTCGCCGCGTCTAACTTCACCACCGTACTGTTTGCGCCTGATGCCCATTCGATCATGGCGTTATTTGTTCCGTACCCGTAGAACTTTTTCCAACCTTCTTCAAATAAAAGTTGCTTGGTAAAACTGGTTTTCGGGTCAAGAATCAATACTTTGCTATTGGGCTTACTTTTTTTGAAATAGCTAGCAACTTGGCTGGCACGTTCATACGGTGCAGGTGGGCAACGGTAAGGGTTAGGCGGTGCAACTAATACAAACGTACCGCCATTGGGCATTGCTTCGAGTTGCGCTCGCAGTAAGGTGGTTTGCTCGCCTGCTTTCCAAGCGTGAGGTACTTGTTGTTCGGCAATGTCCGCACTGTAGCCTTCCACGGTTTCGTAACGGTAGTCGATCCCCGGTGAAACAATGCACCGATCGTAAGGGAAATCCCCCGCACTGGTTTTAACCACTTTCGCCCGTGCATCAATCGCACTGACTCCTGCCTGCACAACGTTGATACCGCGTTTTTGCAACCCCGCGTAACCGAATTTCAACGAATCTAAACTACGCCCACCACTGAGAACCTCATTACTCATGTAGCAGGTGTAATACGCCGCATTCTTTTCAATCAGGGTCACGTTGATACTGGGGTCAGCTAATTTCAGGTATTTAGCCGCCGTCGCGCCCCCCGTACCACCACCAATAACCACGACATTGGCGTTTACGCCCCAGCTACGGGCTGGAATCCCCGACATGAGCACTAAACCGCCTGCACTTAAGGCTTTGAGGAAATCCCGCCGTTTTAATTGTGTCATGTGCGTCTCCTAAACCGTAATTCCGCTAGCAACAGCCGGATTGAAAATACCCATACTTTCCGCTTTCAAATCGTAACGCTGTGCCAAAGCGTGCGTGTCAATGCCGAGTAATTTGCGTAATTCCGTGTGAACATGCTTGGTTTGTAAATAAACACCGTTGGTATTATCCGCTAACAACGTTGTGGGATTAATTTTCACCCGTTCGTGAGTTGCGCCACTTAAACCCACAATGCGGTTTGCCCACGGCGCATTTTTTGCCATGATAAAATCGCTACCGAGTGACCAATGATCCTTGCCATTGGTGGCGTTATAACTAGGGGTACGCCCAACATCCGAGGTAACGTGCACAATCAAACGCTCTGCTAGCCCCATGCCTTCCGCTTTCGTCCACAAATAGTCCAATAAACGGGTCATGTCGGTAAGGGTATTGGTATGCGCATTATCGTGATTGCCGTGCGAATCCCACCCACCTGTACCAAAACTCCCCGTAGCCGTCAGACCCGCTGCCGCCAACAATAAGAACATGTGTAATTCCCGAATACCGTTACGTTGCACACCCTGCAAATCCTTGGTATCCAAACTGGGGGGTAACACCGTCGCCAACGATTTAATTTCGGGTATCCCCGCACGGGCGCGTTGTAACTCATCTAACTTGCGTTGCCAACGCGGTAAATTATCTGCCTGCTGTTGCTGACTGGTTAAACGTTGTTGCTCATAACGGTGCAATAAATCCAGATGCGAAGGGGCGTAATAGGTTTTTGTTCCGTAATAAAAGTTGGGGTTAGCAATTGTGCGTAACAAATTTTCATCCGGTAATGCGGTAAACGGCATAATACCGACCGTGCCATCGAACCCACCTTGACGCACAAATGGCATGGGTAAACCCGCCCCCACAACCGCTGCAAACAATTCGTTGGTGGAAGGAAAACCATCCATCAAATTGCCCGTATTACGGGTACGTGCTGCCGCTTCGTGCCCATTGGTTTGCATGTCTATGCCATTGATTACCAAAATCTGCTGGTAATACTTACTGAAGAACGCAGTGTTCTCCGCCATTGGCGCATAACGTAAATTCCCCGCTACACCCGCTTTTTGCGTGCTTGCCCAATGGTTAATGGCGGGGTTTTCACGCGGGTCAGCAAAGGAGCTGTGATCCCACCCACCGCCTAAATGCAAGGTCAGTAAGATTTTCCCCGTATAAGCTGCCGCAGCCTGTGCCTGTTGCCCCAATCCTGCAACACTGGCTAAACCTGCTGCACCCGCTAATTTCAGAAAGTCACGTCTATTCATGTCTTATCCTCCTTTTCCTATACGCTTACTCATACAGGAAGCGGGCATCGTTCATCAGGTACAGCATGACCACGCCCCACGCCCGTTTGGTGTAGGTCGGGTCTTCCCAAGTGGAATACAAGCGGCAAGCAGCATCGGTGCTGTCGTTACGGCTTGACCATGCTTCCGAGAATAAATTAAAGCTGCGGGTAATTTCGGGGTCATCCACGGCTAACTTTTCATTCAGGAATTGGCGATACAGGTATTGTAAGTTTGCCCGTATGCGTTTTTCTCCGGCTGGCATATAGCCGCTGTCGTTGGTGACAACCCGCAAATAAGCATCATCAATAAAGGAATCGTTGTTCGGATTCGTGCTGGTATCGATCCGTTTGCCTTGCAGGTAGAAACGGATACTGCGCGTTTTCGCGGGAATCGCGGCATACGCCATTTCCGTTTTCCAATAGCCTTCCTTACTCGTCATGACTTGGCTTGTGCCCAACTCATTGTCGCTAGCATCGCGGAAGCTGAGGTAAACGCTTGCTTCGTCGTTATTAACATTCCACCCACGCAATGCTGCACCGAACAAGGCTTTTGCTTGCCCTGCGTCAATATCCTCTGCCCATGCGGTTGCGTCCACGGATTGGTACAGCAAGCCCAATGGAGTCGGATTAGTGCAAATGCTACCGGGGTTAAAGATTGCTTTACCCGATTTTGCTCCCGGACCACCTTCGCAGGACCATTGCGCACCGGATAATGCCCGCGCCGTACCTTGCTCGATAGTCCAGTTATCCAGACCTGCTTCCGCCCCCGCATTCACCAGTAAATTTAAGGTGCTGGTATCAATTTCCTCATACACAGGCGTATCAGTCGCTTCAACAAACGGGAATAACTTACGGCTGGCTGCGGTTAAACGGAAATCATCTGCTACCGCGTTACAACTGAGTTCAATGCCCATTCGCTCTGGGATGTTCCCCATTAAGCTATTCATGTCAGTGTTGGGTTTGTTTTGAATCCGTCCGCCGTCAAAACCACCGTAGAACAAGCCCATGCTGCTGCCCCATGCATTTTCAGGGCGGAAAGAATACCAATCCGTACCTGTTAGGGCTTTCACTTTGGCATTCAACTCTTCTGGCGTGAGTAAACGCGCCAAACCCGTATCGCTTAATACCTGTTGTTGCTCAGTCGGCAGATTACCTGCTTTAGCACGGAATAAGGGGCTTGCCACCATGTCCACTAACAGGTCTTTGACATTCCACACCCCATGCCCTTGATCGTAAGCGAAACGGCTTGCCATTTGCGTCAACAATTCATCTTGCGCATTGTAAGCCGCCATTTGAGTGGCATAAGTGGGCGCATTCGGGTCAACTGGAGCTTTTACCGGATCACGTTTAAACAGCGGTTTGTACCAGAAATACACCCCGCCTTTCGCAAAGCGCGGGTCTTGTACCAACTGTTTACCCAGCCATTGCAGGTTGTCTTGTGTTCCCGGAATGTTCAACACATTGCTGTCGGGCACACGGAAGATTAAGAATAAATCATCCACGTAAGCGTCAATGTATTTATCAGCCCACGTTTGGGTAGCACGCAATCCTTGCACCACAAAACGTAATTTGCGGGTCAGTTTCGGCACGCTGGCAGTGGCATTTTTATTCACCCACGTCCACGAGGTTTTATCCGTTAGTACTACGCTTTTACCCAACGTTTTCCCGGTTGCATCTAGGTATTCCACCCAAACCGACGGCGTATCTTGACCATTTAAAGCAGAAAAATAACCACCAAAATCTATTTCTGCCTTACCTTGGTCAATTGCTGCTGCCGACGCGCTAAGACTTACTTCTTGCCACGCGAGAGCCTCATCCAACGGGGTATTGCACGAACCCAATTGATACAGGTAAGTACCCGTTTTAGGCGTGCGCGGAATCCGGCTACAAGTTGCCGTATTGCTTGCTTCGAGCGTGCCTTTACCCCGCACCCAAGCACTTGCACCGCTTTCAGCCGACGGGCTTTGCAGTAAATTAGCGGAACTTGCCCACGTTGTTCCCCCGTAACTGCCATACCCCCCCGGTGCGGTACGGTTATTTAACCCTGCGGGGAACATATCGCGATACCACGTATCACCCGCGTGATACCACGGCTGCCCATTATTATCCAACGGGTAACTGCCTGACTTGTACACACCGGATAAGGAGTCTTTTGTCCCCGCCGTACCGTTAAAGTTTTGCAGGTAACGGGCATTCGTTCCCCAATCGCGGAATGCCCCCGCGACAGGTTCCATAATGGTATGGCACACCATGCAATTCGGATTTTGCATGGTCGGTACTAAATAGTTACCGTTTTTACTGTCATCCAACGGGCGTTGCGCCAAGGCTTCAATATCCAACGCCATGAATTGTTTGTACACGCGGGAAGCACGGTGGCGATTACGGTTAGTATCGGTCGTTGGGAAACGTGACAACCAAGCATTCGTGCTCAGAACACCCGCATGGGCAAAGGCTTTCCCCGGATAACGTGCCGATACTTGCGGAATACGTACTGGACGTAGTTCTTTAGCATCCGTCAAATTGGTAAAGCTCCCACTAACGGGTTTTGCCCCCACCGCTTTCGCCAATTGTGGGTTCATCACGGTATAATCCGCTGTCAGAGCTTCTGTCCACGGGCGATCATTGCCCACCAAGTATTGCAGTAAATACACTGGCTCTTTGCGTTCAGCATCGCTGGCGGCATTTTTCTCTTCCGCTGTTAGGGTATCAATCGCGGGGAAATCCGTATTCGCCAAGCCCAAGTTACTGCCAATGGTTGCCGCCCCACCGCTCAGGAAAATTTCATGCCCCGCACGGTATACAAACGGATCCAACGCGCCTTTTGCATCCAGCATTTGACGCAATGTCAGGCGGAAACCTTCTTCCGTTTTTGCTGCGTCCAATTCAGTTTGGGTTGGTAAACGGTTCAGCAATACCAAGGTTGCTTTACGTAAGGTATCGGGGTAATTGAGTAACTGCACCCCTTCTGGGGCGACTTCATCGCTGGTAATCGCCGCCGCTACGCTTTCGCTCACAACCGAACGATTACCAAAGACATCCACCGCCACTATGGTGTAATGGTAGTTGCCTGCTTTTAAACCCAAATCGGTAAAGGTATTAAAGCGTGTGCGCCCAATCCAAACACCATCGCGGTAAATGTCGTAATACAACACGCCCCAATCATCATCGGAATCCATCCACGTTAGGGTAACGCTGGTTGGGGTATAAGAAACGGCCGCTACGTCACTCGGTTTTTCTGGTGGTGTGCTGTCTTGCTGGTTACTGGCATAAAATTCTGCCAATGCCATAATGCCATCATCACCCGCTTTCGCGTACAAAGAGCGCATTGCATCAGCCATACCCGTGTTGGCTTGGCTGTGTTGAGTAGCGTAGTCTTTCAAAGTACGCTGCATGTACGGCTTCCACTGTCCCGCTAAACGCACACCTGTCAGGCTGGCATCTTTCCCCGCAGCAATGTGGCACGACGCACAATATTGCTCGTGTAAACTGCGCCCATTTTCAGCGAGGGTTGCATCCGTAGTCTGGGTTGCTGCCGCATACGGTTGTTGTGAGAAGAAATCTGCCAAGCGATTGATTTCTTCCGCAGAATACCCCTTAGCAATACGCCCCATCACGGTTGAAGCACGACTACCGGATTGGAAATCACCCAACACTTTACCGAAATACTGCTTACTCATGCCGCCAATGCTGGGCGTTGCAGACCCTGCACTGATACCCCCTGTACCATGACAGTTCGCGCAGTTTGTGGTAAGCGATTCGAGTAACACGGGTTCATTGCTATCAACCACAGCCGTGCATTGTCCGGGCGATTCTAATGAGCCTAATAAGGTTGCCAAGGCGGTGTAGTCTTTAGCGTTGGCGGCAAAAACTGTTCCACCACCGTGCGTAATCTGCCCACTGACTTTATCTAGAACCGTTTTCTTACCCAACACTTGCGTGATGTTATTTAACGCACCAAGGTTACGGGCACTAGCATCACTGGCAGTCGATAGAATAAAGCGGGTATTTTGCCCCATTCCACCTGCTACGTGGCAAGTGACGCAGTTATTCATGGAGCTTTCGACATTCTGTTTGTAATACAACTGCGTGGATTCACAAATACCGTCAACGGTAATGCTAACCACGTTACTGCTTAGGGAAATATTCCCCGCCGCATCGGTAGCTTTAATGTTATAGGTGTAAGTTTGACCCGTTTTCACCGTAGTATCAGTGTAGGTCAGTAATTCTGTCATACCCAGTAAACGCCCATCGCGGGTAATGCGGTATTTAGTCACTGCTTTGTTATCAATTGCAGTTCCCCAATACAAGCGCACGCGCTGACTTGCATCCACTTCGGCGGTTAAATTCGGCGGTGCACTCGGTGCTGTCGCATCACCACTGGTAACATCCACTGCCGTCGAAGCCGCAGAAACATTGCCTGCCGCATCCACAGCTACCACTTGATAACGGTAAACCGTATCTTGTTTGGCAGTAGCATCGGTAAAGCTGGGTTGCTTACTGGTCGCAATTTGCACGCCATTACGCAAAATCCGGTAATTCGCTACCCCAACGTTATCGGTGGCGGCATCCCACGTTAACGCAATTTGTGTTGGAGCTAAAACTTCCGCCGCTAAACTGGTTGGAATCGTCGGTCCTGTGCCGTCTTTCGTGGTAACACTCAATGCTGTTGAAGCCGCAGAAACATTGCCTGCCGCATCCACCGCTTTGACGGTATAAGCGTATTTGCCCGTACTTTGCAGCGAATTATCAATAAACCCAACCGTGCTGGTTTCACCGATTAACTTAGCATCACGGAAAACCTGATAACTTTTCACCCCAATATTATCTGTAGCATCCGCCCACGCCAGCGTCACCGAAACAGGCGTTAAACTTTGCACGGCCAGTTTGCTCGGCACGGTTGGAGCTTGGGTATCAGGCACAATTACCGTCAAATTACTCAAGCGGGATTCTTTGCCATTTGACCACACGGCAGAAACACCGTAGGTATAGGTTTTAGTCGCTTGCACAGCCGTATCCGTCAATGCCGTTGCATTGTTTACGGTGCTCAGTAAGGTATTGTCTTTATAGACTTTATATTGCGTAACAATGGGTTGTGCATTCCACGCTAACGTTACTTTATCTTGCGCCAAGGTAGTAGTACGTAAATTCGCAGGCACTTGCGGCTCAAGTAATTGTTCTGCTTTCCAGTTCAATTGCGCAATCGCCGTGCCACCTGCTTCGTAATATTCCACCTTCAGCGTGTGCGTACCGCCAACAAGGAATAAGCGTTTGGTATAGGTAGTAGGCCCTTGCAACTTCCATGCACTAATGACTTCTTGCCCATCAACCCATAAACGGAAACCATCATCACTGCGTGCCGTAAAGGTGTATTCACCTTCGGCAAAATCAAACTTACCTTGCCAGCGTGCCGAGAAATTATCGCTATTAACCGCCGTTTGTGGTGCACCATTTCCCCAATCGAAATTAATGGCATTATCATAACGGGTGTCTGCCACTTCCCCCGTCAAATCTTTTGTATTATACAAACTGGCACAAAACTTACCGTTGGGGATTTCTGTTGCACAATCTGGGGCTTTTTCCCACCAGACTTTTGCTTTGGCATTTGTCCAATCCTCACGGTATTCCACTTTGACTTTATGCAAACCTTGCGTCATGGGCTTTAAACGCCGCTGCTGACCGTACCACGGCCATTTCAATGTCCAAGCATCAATAAAGGTTGCGTCATCAATGGAAACTTTCACCCCATCATCGGTATCGGTGAGGAAGCGGTACTGCCCTTTATCGAAATTCATATTACCCGTCCACCGCACACTAAAACGGTCTTTAGGTACGTAGACACTGGGCGAATTAGCTCCCCAATCAAAATTAATCGTATCCGCTAAAACAATATCAACAATATCGCCTGTCATGTCGGGCGTTGCATAAAACTCACCACAGAATTTATCACTGGGGGTTTTACTGCATTGCGGTAATTGTTCCCAACTCAGTTGGGCTTTTGCCGTCGACCACGTATCCAGATACTCCATTTTCAACGTGTGCATACCGTCAGCAAGTGTCAGTATTTTTTGCTGTTTACCGCTTTGCGCCCATTTATCAATGACTAAAACACCATCGACCCATAAACGCACGCCTTGATCCGTATCGGTAATAAAACGGTAATTCCCCGCAGTAAAGGTTTGTTTACCTGTCCAGCGTGCAGCGAAACCGTCTTTATTGACTAAGGGATCGGGCTGTCCGTCCGCCCAATCGAAATTCACCGCACCCACTTTGAGTATTTGACGGGCAAAACCGCTTAAATCGGTGTTATTAAACAGCTCCATGCAATAAGCATTTTCAGGCGTTAGGCTGCAACCATCCACCGCTTCCCATGCAAAATTAATTTTTGCACTGCCGTAACGGTCACGGTATTCCACCCGCACTTTATGTTGCCCCGCCGAAATATACGGAACAACTTGCACTTTCCCCTGCCACTGCCAATCCATTGCCCAATGATCAATAATGGCGACATCATCAATCCAAACCCGAATACCATCATCCGCTTCGCCTGCAAAACGGTAGTAACCCGCATTAAAGTTAAATAAACCTTCCCAACGGGTAGCAAAACGGTCGCTATTAATACCTTGTAACGGGCGTTCCGCGCCCCAATCAAAATTGACGGTCGCCGCCGCTTGAGTACGGACAGGGGCAGCAAGAAACTCTTCATTCTCATTTACATAATTAAAATAAGAACCGCAGAAACTATTACGGGGAACACCACTGCATTCATTCATTTTTTCCCACGTAAGACGGGCATTGGCCCAACCATAATTTTCGCGGTATTCGTATTTTATGCGGTGTTTACCTGCTGTCAGAGGTAAATCGTAAATGTATTCCCGATTCACATCCGCAGTCCATTGATCGATAACCAGTTGATCATCCACCCACAAACGCACGCCGTCATCAGCTTTTACAATGAAACGGTATTTATCCGCCGCAAAATCAAATACCCCCTGCCAACGTGCAGAAAACAAATCCAGCGGCGTAACACCAGGGTAAGGGGTAGAATCTTTCCACGCAAAATCTAACTTACTCGTTTCATCAACTTTAATAACTGCATCGGCTAAACCGTTATTCGCGTAGTATTCAGCGCAGAATTTATTTTCAGGAATAGTAACGCAACCACTGGCAACCTTTTCCCAATTCAATTTAGCAACAGCACCGCCACCGTTATCGTAATATTCCATTTTAACGCGGTGTTTACCTGCACTAACCCGTAAACCTTGCTTATTTACGCCATTCCATTGATCCTTCCAAGAATCAATCACTAAACGATCATCTAACCAAACCTTCACCCCATCATCAGATGTTGTCGTAAAAGTATAATTAGCCTCTTCAAAGACAAAATCCCCCACCCAACGCGCCGAAAACTTATCGATAGGGAAACTGCCCCCCGCCATTGGTGCGGCACTGCCCCAATCAAAGTTAATGCGGTCAGTGGCTTGAAAACGTTTTGCCGCTCCGGTTAATGCCATATTATCGAAGAATTCACCGCAAAAACCATTGCTCGGCACAGTCGTACAACTGGCTAATGCAGGCAACCAATTAACCGTTAAATAACTACCTTGAACTGCTTTTAATTCGACTTGAATACGGTGCGTACCTGCGGTGAGGTTTCTCAAGGCTTGGCTAATACTATTCGCGCTAGAACCATTGCTTTCGTATAATAACGTACTATCCACCCAGATTTTTAATGCTCCCAAACCGTGACGCAGTTCAAAGGCATAATCACCTGCATTGGCAATGTTAATCATGCCATCCCAACGCATTAATACACTGCTGGAAAGATCAATGCCGCTAGGGAAAGTGAACTTACTAAAATCAAATTGAATACCGTTATTCGTTTGTGTTGGTGTGGTATCAGTAATAAGGGTTTTATTGGTTTTATCGACGAAAGTTAAACACATTTTCCCGCTAGACAAACTACATGCCAAACGCTTCATGGATAAATCCACAGCGGCGTTATAACTAATATCGTTATATTGCAAACGAATCGCGTGCGTTCCCGCCGTCAATGCCACCGTTGCAGTTAAGGTTCGGGTTGAAACCGTAGTCGTCGTATTACCATCAATCACTAAAGTTCCATCAACCCACAAACGCACCGCATCATCTGCTTTTAAAGTGAAACTGTAATCGCCCCCCAATAAATCCAAACTCGCGTTATATTGCGCACTAAAACCATCAGTACCAACACCCGCATCCGCACCTCCTGCACTCCAGTTTTTCACAAACAAGGAAGTGGAACTGCCTGTATCATCCACACTGACAGGCTGTTCCAATAACAAAGCAGGCTGCGTAGTCACATCCGCCGTTTTATAATACGCAATACAGGCTTGCCCAGCAGCAGGTTGAGAACAAGCTAGAATGTTAGTATTCGCCTC
>CAZJDN010000019.1:0-1294 GCA_964544775.1 uncultured Thiothrix sp. | reverse complement strand
CGGGTTAACGCGGCTGTCGTTCCTACCTGTTGGTCAAACTCGCGGAACACATTGTTTACCAACGCATCGTCCCCCGTAGAACTACTGCCATTCACGTAAACAAATTTCCGCGCCCCCGTTAACCCCGCATGTATCAACATTTCCTGATACAAATCAGAGTTCGCCAATAAAGGCGCGTAACCCGTGGCTAATGCTGCTTGGCTTTTCCCTGTTAAATACGGGTACAACGGACGTGCAGACGTTAAAGCCGTACTGCGTAAACGGTTAACTTCATAACGTAAAGCATTAAACGCATTCGCTGCATACGCTTTTTGATTGATGGTAAACCCTGCCTCTGGCATCTGCCCTGTCAAGGATTTACTCTGCCCCGTACCAAACGCAGCACCCGCTTTACTGTTTTCGCCAGGAATCGGTAACGCACTTGAATAATAAGCCTGATCACGCGCCACGACTTGCGCCGCACTAAAACTAGTACGCAACGGTATATAAAAGGCGAGGTTTAAATACGCAGCCATACGGGCTTTCATGACTGCATTCCATGTCTGCTGACGCTGCAAGGCTTGCGCATCGCCCGTATACATAGAACTCAAATCACTAAAACCTAATTGCGTTTGCACAGCCGTAAAAGCCGGGCTAGTCGCCGAAGCAGGTGTATCTTTGGTAAAACGTGGATCATTTTGGATAGCTTGCAAATAAGCCGCTAAATCCCCCGAAGCCTCACCCGCCGCCTTAATATCCTCAGCAGTAAAAGCCAAAGCGCGGTAATCGAGACTCACAAAATCTGCCAAACCACCCAAGGCTTTATATTGCTTGAAAAAAGCATCAACCCGCGCACTCACTGCGGTAATACCATTATCCAGCCAAATACCACGATCCGGCAGGTTAGTTCCCTCCGCAGTTACCACCACCAGCGGTTTAGCATTCGCATCCGTCACCAAATTGGCAGATTTGGCGATTTGCAGAAAATCTAAATCGAGGTTAAGAAAAGCACGATGCCCTACTGGCATGACGCGCGTAGCCGCCAACGCTGTACTAGCCGCCTGATTAATGCTGGTTTGATCCGTCAGTTGCTGAAGAGAAATGCGGTAAAGTGGGCTAATTTTCTCTAAGCTAGCATCCACGGGGTAAAGGGAATAAGCATGACTAGCAAAGTCTTCCGCAGATACGCCGGAAATCGCACTACTGAAGAAAAGAAATGTCGAAAACAGTCCGTTGAGAACAATACGCTGCCACGTTGCTTGCTGCATAGCCTGAATCCCTCGCTTTCCTGCTCATTTTATTTTAGCAATTAGGC
>CAZJDN010000018.1:21176-24689 GCA_964544775.1 uncultured Thiothrix sp. | reverse complement strand
CAGTTTCAGCACAGCCAATTCGCATTAAGCAGGGTTGTTATGCCATCGGCAGTGCAGCCACACTGAAAGGCACAGGTGATTTCAAAACCAGCGATGATATGAAAGTCGTGTTATCCGTCACCCCCGCGCCACAAACGGCACGTTACACACCGATGCAAAAAGCCTCTGAGAGTAAAAAATAGGAGTCATAATGTATGAAAATAACCAAACTGCCTTTCATGAGTTTGATCGTTGGCACGGTACTGCTGAGTAATCATGCTATTGCCAATGATTCTGTCGCCAGCTTTAGCGCAGGCGGTATTGTGATCGGCAAAACCGATGCCATTGCGATGGAAAAGGAAGACCTTTTCATTAGTGAAGATAAAATTCGCGTGTCGTATATCTTCCGTAATACCAGTAATCAAGACATTACCACGCGAGTAGCATTCCCTGTGCCCGAATTCCCCGAAAATCCTGATGGGGATGTTAGTTTGGATATTCATTCGCAAAACCCGATGCATTTTTGGGTAACGGTTGACGGTAAAACCAAAAAGTTTGCAACCGAGGTGAAAAAGAAAAATGGTAATGTGAATATGACACATTACTGGACGCAAACATTCCCCGCAGGCAAACCGTTAGCCGTTGTGCATGAATACAATCCTGCAAGCGGTGGTGAAGCGCAAATGTATTTTGAAGGTGAAGATCGCGCTGACAAAATAAAAACGTATTGCATTGACGCTGATTTGACTAAATGGATTGATAAAAACAATCAGCCAGAGAAGGGTTCAAATTTGTCAACAAGCTATGTGGATTATATTTTGGTGACAGGCGCAAATTGGAAAGGACCAATTGGAAAATTCCGCCTCACACTGCAAAAGCGTGATCAGGAAGATAAACTGAGTTTCTGTGGCAGTGGAACTAAGAAAGTTGACCCACGTACTTTTGTATTGGAAAAAACCAATTACACGCCGGACACTAATTTAAGTGTCATGTTTATTCATCAAAACCACTTTACTCAGTAAAAGTACGTCTGGTGGCATCGTTTCCCCTAACGATGCTGCCAGTGTTTGTGCGTGTTCCCCAGTTTGAATTGGGTAGAACCTAGCCTTTCGTCAGGTATTCTTTTTTGACTAATAGTTGTTCAGCTTTTGTTGTGTATTGTGCCTTAGCATAAGCTATGCTCGTAGATTAGCGATCAAGTAGCTAAAAATAACGCTTAATCAGAAAAGGATAGTGATGAATAAAAAAATGTTAACTGGGATGGCTCTTATTTCTATTTACTTATTACCTTGGTTTTGTTTTGCCGGAGATGCTGTCGAGCATATTCCAATCCCGCGCAAAAAAGCTGACACACCAATTAGCCGTGATGAAATTCTCGAAACAATCAAATCACATTGCAAAGGCAGAATTTTATCCTTAGAAGAAAAACCAACGGTGGACTTTCCTGATTGCCATGTGATTCGTGTGCTGACGATTCAAGGCGAATACCTAACACTGCATTTGGCCTGTGATAAAGAACGCTAACGTTTTTATTGATTGTTTACCTGCAAGCCCATTGGCAGCTTGAGTCAGATTGAGTATGATAGATGCTGCATCGCACAAATAACAATATGCATCCCACTTTTTCTTGAGGGAAAATTCTGTGTTTCACAGCATCTATATAGCAGGGGCAGAGCCTCGCAGCGGCAAATCATTGATTGTTTTAGGCATGATGGAAATGCTTCGTGCCATGACTCCCAATGTCGGTTTTTTTCGTCCAGTTATTGGTGAGAATAATGGGCGTGATCCACTTATTCATCTGATTTCAAAGCGTTACGATTTAAAAATGGCAGGCAGCGAATTATACGGCTGTACGTTAGATGTTGCGCGTAAGATGATTGCGGATGGGCAAAATGAAGACCTAATCAAACTGATCTTGGCAAAATACAAAGCCTTGCAAGCACAAGTCGATATTGTCGTGTGTGCGGGGACAGATTTTAGCGGGGCGAATACCGCACTGGAATTGGATTTTAACGCCGCGTTAGCCAACCATTTCGGGTGTTTGTTTTTGCCTGTGGTGAAGGGTTATGGGCGTACTGCGGGTGAAATTGCCGATGCTGTGCGCATGTTGGAAGAGCACCTTGCAGCAGGGCAACATTGCGATTTACTGGCGGCATTTGCTAACCGTGTGCCGCAAACTGAAGTCGAAGCGTTGGGCGAATTACTGCAAGATTCGCGTTTCCCTTTCTATATTTTGCCTGAAAATTACGCGCTTGAACGCCCTACAATCGGTGAAATTTCCCGCGCATTGCATTTTGATTGCTTGTATGGCACGCGCCAATCCATGAATCACGAAGTCGCACGTTACAAAGTAGCGGCAATGCAAGTGCAGGATTTCTTGGGGCATTTGGAAAATTGCAGTTTGGTCATTACCCCCGGTGATCGTTCTGATATTATTTTGGGCTGTTTAGCGGCGGATGCGTCGAAAACTTACCCCATGATTGCGGGTATTGTGTTGACGGGAGCGCAACAACCAGCTCCAGAAGTCAGTAAATTACTCGAAGGAATTAAGCCTCAACGTTTGCCTATCTTAATTTCACCGTGGGATACGTTTACCACCGCTTTGCGGGTTAATGAGGTGGAAAGCAGTATTCTGCCGTCAGACGAACGCAAAATTGCGGTTGCGTTAGGCTTGATGGAATCGTGCGTGGATATGCACCAGTTGCGCGAATTACTGATTCAAAATGCAGGCAAGCGCGTTACTCCATTGATGTTTGAATACGATTTGATTCAGCGGGCGAAATCGCAGCGCAAACACATTGTTTTGCCCGAAAGTAATGATGAACGGGTTTTGCGTGCCGCCGAAATTTTATCCTTGCGTGATGTGGTTGACATTACCTTGCTAGGTAATGAGGACGAAGTACGGGCAAAAGCTGCGCATTTAGGGTTGAAATTGCGTCATGTACGCATTGTTGAGCCGCGTACTTCGCCGTGGCGCAGAGAGTTTGCCGAATGCTATTACGAATTACGTAAGCATAAAAATGTCACCTTGGCAGCAGCGTGTGATGTCATGGTGGATGTCAGTTACTTTGGTACGATGATGGTGCATCTGGGTTTTGCCGACGGCATGGTGTCGGGGGCAATGCATACCACGCAGCATACCATTCGTCCGTCGTTTGAAATCATTAAAACCAAACCCGATTGCTCGTTGGTTTCTAGTGTGTTCTTTATGTGTCTGGAAGACCGCGTATTGGTGTATGGCGATTGTGCAGTAAACCCTAACCCCGATGAAAAGCAGTTGGCGGATATTGCGGTTACGTCGGCGGATACTGCACGCATGTTTGGTATTGAGCCGCGTGTCGCCCTGTTGTCGTATTCCACCGGAGAATCTGGCAAGGGGGATGACGTGGAAAAAGTGCGTTCGGCGGTGCAAATTGCGCATTCGCGTCGCACCGATTTGAAATTGGATGGTCCAATTCAATACGATGCTGCCGTTGATGCAGAGGTTGCCAGTTCCAAAATGCCGAACAGTGAAGTTGCAGGTAAAGCCACGGT
>CAZJDN010000018.1:15090-21076 GCA_964544775.1 uncultured Thiothrix sp. | reverse complement strand
AATGCGAGGGGACGGTTTTGGTTAAACCAAAACCCTGCCCGACAAGGGTGTAAAAATAAGCAGAGGCAATATATGAGTCAAGATGATCTTGTCGAACGCATCGGTAAATTAGAAGCTGAACTAGCTTCACTCAAGCGCGTTGAAAGTGAACAAACGCCCCATCCATTGGAAAAAGTTAGCAAGGTTGCTAAATTTCTATTGTCTTACTGGACATTGTTTTCCTTTTTATTTGCGGTTGTCGTCATGGTTTACGTTAAATACCGCTTTGATATTGACTACTTTGAAAATTACCGCAGTGCTGCTGATATTCGCAATTTATCTGATTTTCACCGCAAAATGGGCGATGAATTCATCGGCAAAACCGAATGGCAAGCGGCTGAAAAGGCTTACCGTGAAGCCTTGGATATAGATAAAAATAACATTCAAGCAGCTTACGGTTTGGTTAAAGCGCAAGTTTTCCAACCCATAACTGGGCAGAAATACTATTCGCCAGAAGTAGTCAATACCCGTCTTAATTATCTCGTTGACTTTTTCCCTAATGATTACCTTTTGTCTTATTTGCGTGCTAATTATTACGTGGATAAACGTAATTTAGATGAGGCTAGAAAATGGTTTGAAAAGTCCATGCAGCAAAATCCACAGTATTCGTGGAATTATGTTGCATTAGGCTTTCTATTACAGCAAGAAGGAAATTTTGATGAAGCAGCCAATAATTTTAAAAAGGCATTGCAGCTTGATGCAGAGAATTATATTGCGAATGGTAATTTAGGTTATACCTATTTGTATGAAGGGAAGTTTGACGAAGCCTTGAAGTATTTGCAACGCGGTTCAGATATTTCCCCTAACTTTGCAAATTATTACGGTGTGGCAGATGCTTATTTATATTTGAAAGATTTTGCCTCTGCATTAATTTACCGAGAAGCCAATTTAAAACAGCTGGAAAGTAAAGAAGCCGACAGTGAACGTTTTCTGGCATCCAATGGTCTATGGATGTATAACTACATGCCATTGCATTCAGGTGATAAAGATACCATCAAAAAGTATGTACAAAGCACGGGGATTGATGGGCAAAAAGCCTTAGCTTATTTCAGCACTAGTTTGGATTACGCGCTGAATAACAATTTCCCGCGTGCGGATGAGTTGTTCAAAAAAGGCATAGAGGTAGATAAAGATAAGTTCTTTTACGATTTTTTTGTTAATAAGATCAGCTCATTACAGGCTTTTGTCGCCCCAAGTGTGGAGGCAAATCAATGGCTAGAGGCACGCAAAACGGAACTGTTAGGAGGAGTTAAATGAGTAACAAGATGAAAAAATTGGGTATATTCGCCTCATTGCTAATGTTGAGTGCAAGTTTTTCTGTTGCAGCAGCAGACGCTTATGTCGCGGCGAGTGGGCAGAAGATCGTCACAGGTGCGGGTGTTCGAGTGCGTGATAACCCTGCGGTGAGTGCAAAAGAAGTGGGTAAACTGAGTTTAGGTACAGTGGTGGATATTAACCAACGTACTCAATCTCAAACCAAAGTTGGGAGTAATACCGCTTATTGGTATCAAGTAACAACCCCGGTAAAAGGTTGGGTTTTCGGTGGTTTTACACAAGATTTTGATAAAGCGAAAGTTGATGATGGTGTATTGGCATTAACCCGTGCCAAATTAGGCAAAGTAGATAAAATCATTGATGAGGCAGTATTGCCTTTTTCCGATGCAGTGGAATTAGCCAATTTTGCGAAAGATGCTGTGGCTAAAACCAGTTCTACAGAAGCAAAAGGGGAATTGGAATTAGCCCAATGGCGTGCAACGCAAGTTGCGTTATTCAGTGTGCCAATAGAAGACGAAAAAGCCAAAGCAGAACCGTATGCAAGTTTTATTAAAGGGTTAGGTGAACAGGCATTTTATGATGAAATCTCGGCAATGTATCGTGTACGTACTGATGTATTTTGGCAATTAGCCGATAAATATAAAACGGCTACTATTGGCGATGTTATTGCTTATCAAGCCGCGAATGTTTACCCCGGCGGTGAATGTGAAGGAATGGTTGATTGCATGTCAGGGCGCGGTTTAATGATGGAAGGGGAATACATTAAACGCTTTCCTAAGGGAAAATACATTAACCTAGCTTTAGCGACAGCGGCTGATACGTTTAAATACATTGCGGAAGATTGGAAAAACCAACCGGAAGCGCACGCTGATGTTGATATTGCGGCATGGGAAAATTTATTACAACCCGTGGCGGACAGTAAAGAGGCGAAACAATTACGCAAATACATTGCCAGTATTAAGGTGAAAAACTAAGTCATGTCTGCCGTATTGGATTGCCGAGAGGCGGCAGCATTTTACGCAGGACATTGTGTTGGGGCAGGAAATATTCCCGCAGCGGAATTGCCCCAACGAATGCACGAATTGCCTAAAACCAGTGAACCGTTGTGCGTTTATGCCGATGCGGAGGATTTGCCTGCCGTTTTAGATTTCCTCGCTACCAAAGGCTATCAAGTCACTGTAAGTAATGAATGGACAGCAGAACTGCAAGCGAGTCTGCAAGCACAAGGTTTGTGGGCAACAGGTGCGGGAGCGCGATTGTGGCAACCCGCGCCATTGCTAGCGCGTTTTGTGCATGAGTTCATGCCTACGTATGGCATTACGCCCGGCATCGGTTTGGATATTGGTTGTGGTGCTGGACGTGACCTTGTGTATCTGGCGATGCACGGTTGGCAGATGACCGGGGTTGATTACATGCCTGCGGCATTGCAACGTGCTGAGAAACTGGCTGAAAATCATCAAGTTGTAATTAATACGTGGTTGTGTGATTTAGAAACGGGGCAAGACCCATTCAGCGATTTTGCCGATGGGCAGTTTGACCTTATTTGTGTGGCACGTTATTTACATCGCCCTTTATTTGCGTGGATGAAACGTATTTTGAAACCCAATGGAATCGTTATTTATCAAACCTTTCTGCAAGGTGCAGAAAAATTTGGTAGCCCTAAAAACCCTAATTTCTTACTTAAAGCAGGTGAACTTGCTAGTATTTTCAGCGATTCAACACGATTATTGGATACAGTGGAATATTTAGACGATGGCAGACCTGTTTCTGCTTTTATTTGTCGCAATGTTTAATCATTAAGTTGTTTTAAAATACTGATAGAAATAATTTGTTTCTCATGGAATGTGAAATAAATCACAAAATGAATGTTAACAGGTCACAGAATGAAAAACCTTGCAGTCGCATAATGACTCTCATGGACAGCAGGAAGTTTTACAGAGTGTCCAGCTAAATAGACCCTATATTCATTGACGATGGAGTGACAAATTATGAAAGCGTTCAAAACAATTCTGGCAAGTGCTTTTTTAGTAGCAACCGCAGCAGCTTCTCAAGGTGTTCAAGCCGCAGACCCTGTGTTCTTTAAAGCTCCGGTAGATTTCGCAGGGACAGGTTGTGCACCCGGTTCAATTTCCGTTACAGGTGAAAATACCGCGACTTTAAGTGTGTTATTCGGTGGTTATGATGCGGGTAAAAATGCTGTGAGTGGTTTACCGCGTGCGTCTTGTAACTTCGCTGTTCCAGTGCACGTACCTGCGGGGATGCAATTGTCAGTGATGACCGCAGACTGGATGGGTTATGCCAAAGGCTCTGCAACCTTACAACGTAAATATTTCTTAGCCGGAGCAGCAGGTGCACAACCGTGGTTAACTGACAACTTCAATTCAGCAGGTGGTACTAACTTCCTGAAAAAAGACGGTTTAATGCACGCAACAGCAACAACGGGTTGCGCAGGTGGTGATTTTAACTTGCGTATTAACAGTAACGTTAAAAGCAACACCAGTACCAGTTATATTGCGGTGGATACGCTCGACCTGCAAAATAAAGTGGTATTCCACTTGAACTGGGCACCTTGCAATTGATTTTAAGACCATGACGAATAAAGCCCTTTCGGTGTGAACTGGAAGGGCTTTTTTTATTGGTTGGAGAATGTGTGATGAAATGCCGAGTTTCTACTTATGTTTTGCTTAGTTTGGCTCTTTTTACGGTAATGCAATCGGTAAATGCTAACCCGCGTGCTATGTTTAAGCGTATTGGAGCTTTTTCTGGTGCAGGTTGTGAGCAAAATACGGTAACGGTTGCGGGGGAAAATTCCAATACGGTTAGCGTGTTGTTTAGTAAATACGATGCAGGGCGTAATTCTCGAAGCGGTGCATTACACACCAGTTGTGAGTTTTCTTTGCCTATCTCTGTTCCCGCAGGGCAGCGTTTATCGGTATTAACGGCGGAATGGCAAGGGTATGTGAAAGGTCGCGGCGGTTTAAGCCGTTTGTATTCTGCGGTGGGTCCGCGTCAAAGACCGTGGCGGATTAGCCGTTATAATGCCGCTGAAGGAAAAAATTATTTAGAGCAGGATGATATGTATCCTCGTGATTTGAATACGAACTGTAGTGGCGGCGAATATACGCTGCGTATTAAAAGTGATTTACTCGCCGCCAGTTTGGATAGTTACATTGCTGTAGATACCGTGGATTTAAAAAATCAAGTCGTGTTTCGTCTGAATTGGGTTCCCTGCCAATAAATTATTGTGTTTCATTTTTATTGGGTGTGCCTTTATCCAGTAAGTCCATCGGAATTTCATCGGTCGGCGCGGTGTTACTATTGCCTGTGTTGTTCCCTGAATTGGCGGGAATATCATACGTCGGTGGCACGGTTGGTTCATTCGCTGCGGGTGCAGGTGTGGCAGGCTCAAAAACGGTATTGCTGAGATTAGGTGCTGGTGGCACAGGTTCTTCTGCCACTTGCGCTTCTGTTGTAACAGGGGGATTTTGCTTGCTTGTTTCTGGCACGGTGGCGATAGGTGTTTCGGGTGGAAGTATGACTTCTTCCTTGGGTGGCTGAGTTTCTTTTGGTTCTGCTTCTGTGGTGGGTGTGCTTATGGAGATACCTGTTGGCAGGTCGGGTTTATTTTCTACAGCAGGTGTCGCTTGCTCTGACGAAGCTGTATCACTGGCTTTGGGCGGATTGTTTTCTGCTGGTTTACTGGCTTTTGTTTCAACAGGTTTATTCACTGTTTGTGGGGTATTTTTGTCGGCAGTATTTGGCGTTTTGTTTGTGGCTAATGCTTCTTTCCCCTCTTTATTATCGGGAAGCGTTGTATGAGCTGTCTCGGTTTTATTTTCAGTTTTATTGGCGATAGGTGTATTTGGTGTGGCGGGGAAAATGCCCATTTGCTCGCCTTCACGGTAATGTTTTTCTAACTCTAATTGTGAATCGACCATTTTATCGAGGGTATATTGCCCAATTAGTTCTTGGCTACTATCAAGTAATTTACGTGCGCTGGCATTATCCCCTTTACGCAATGCGGTATTTGCCTGTTCGTGCTGTTGGGTGACGATTTGTTCCAGTAATTTCATGCCTTGTGTATTTTCGGGGAAAGCAGCAAATAGAGCCTTTAGGTAATCCACAGCACTCTCACTACGCCCATCGCTTTGGGTTAAATTACCGTAGTCAATGGCGCGTTTGGCTTGATCAAGGTATTGCGTTGCTTGAATATTTTTATTGTCTGGAGTATTGGTGTGATTTTCAAGTTCCACTTGCCGTTTTAAACTGGAAGTAAGGGCAAATTCCGTAATGAGTTTATCCGTATTCGCTAATATTTTATCTGCTTCGTCTTTGTGCCCGGTTTGAATTAAGTTATTAGCTTCCGCGTGTTGATCATCTACTAATTGCTGCAATAATGTTTTTGCTTGTGCATTATTTGGGTCAAGGTCAAATAGTTTGGTAAGGTGATCGGTTGCAGCAGGTTTGCTTTTGTCGTAACTGAAAATGTTTCCAGCACGAATAGCAGTTTCGGCTTTTTGCAATAAATCCTGAATGTCTTTTTGTTTCGTATCGGCTTTGGCTAAATCGAGTGATGCGGTTGCTGCTTCAATTTCCGCCTTGGCTTGGGCTTGTGCTTCTTGTTTAATTGCTGCGATTCGAGCTTCTTCTTCCGCTTTGGCTTTATCTAATG
>CAZJDN010000018.1:0-14990 GCA_964544775.1 uncultured Thiothrix sp. | reverse complement strand
ACTAAACTGGCAACACTTAAAGCCGCAATGGGTAGTAAATACGGTGGGCGTTTGCGCTTATTTAAGGCGGTTAATAGGGTCGGTGGGTTTGATTGACGCTCACTGCGTTTTAGGCTTAAACCTTGTTGTAAAGCAAGCCATGTTTCCGGTTTAAGTTTTTTAATACTGTGCGGGGAAAGATTACGTACTGCCGCTTCTAAAGTGGTTTGTTTGCCAAAAGGGGCTTCCCCTTGAAATAAATAGTAAGCAATACAGGCTATGGAAAACGTATCATCGGTTGAATCCGGTTGATCGCCTAACGCAACTTCGGGGCTAATAAAACCGGAATGGTAAGTTTGGCGGTTGTCGTTGCTGTTGTTTTTAGCATTTGCCATTAGCCGAATCGCTGCGACAATGGGGGCGGAAAGCAGGCAATAGTTTTGCCCATCACTTAACACTGCTCCCGGCTCTAAGAAACCAAATACACCCAAGGGACGGTAATCACCGATGGCTTGTGATAAACCATTGATAATCTCCAAGGCTTGTGCGTGTGGCATTCCGCGTTCATCGAGTTCGTTTAACCGTTCAATTAACAACATGCCTTGAATATTATTCATGACTAACCAACGTGTTCCATCGGCTTCTTTACCATTATCCGTGATGGTTGGTTGGGCTGGTGCGGCTTGTTGGAAACTGGGAATCACTTGGCGCAGTGCTTGTTCAAACGCCGCATTATTCGCAAGGGCTGGAATAATGCTGAAAACGAGTGTGTGATTGTTTTCGATATTATTATTTTTGAGTTGTTGATCACAAGCCCAATAAATTTTACCCAAAGCAGTTTCCGCCATGCAGTGTAAGAGGGCATAGCGTTCAGCAAACACAGGTAAAGGGGATTTAGACAGTTTTGATTTATCCGCGACCAGATGGTTTGAGAATGGCATACGCGCAACAACTCCCGCAATAAACAGCCGTTAGTGAAAGTGGGCTGATTATAGAGGATTTAGTTTCGCTTAGCCTATAACAGTCTGTCGCCACTTGTTTTTTACTCCCATTCGTCGCGTAGGAATGGGAGCACGAAGCGGTTACTGTGCAGGTGTCGCCGTCGGTGGGGTTAAGGTTGGTTCAAAGTGGGCGTAATCCGCAGGTACACTGAAATCTGCCGCATTCAACGCCTCTTTACTCAAGGCTGCTAATTCGCTGCGTGGCCCTTCGGGTACAGCTTGAATGCGTAACGCCAACCCATCTTTGTGGACAGCGGCAAAACCTTCCGCAGGTGGTGTCATGCCTTGTGCTTTTGCGGTTTCAACGCTAATGCTGTCCATGTATTCAAACATCGTTACTAGCATGGTGTGGTCAGTCGCATCCATTGCGTCTGTGCCTGCGATACACACTTCACGCGCAGGTTTATCGTTAATTTTGACGCTGGAAATCGTGCACGCGAGGTTTTGCACGCTGTCTTTGCGCTCGGTTTTTTCCATTTTGATGGTGGGCGGGGGCATTTTCATTGCGTCTTCCGCTTGTTTCATGCGTTCTTCGGCAATTTTGCGCTGGTCTTCGGGTAAAGCCGCGATTTGTTGTTTCATCGCTTCTTTGTATTGGTTTTGCATTTCGATGACTTTCGCCATGCGTTCGCGCATTTTATCCGGTGTGGTTTCGATGTATTGCTTGGTTTTGGTATTCACCGTAAACAGGGCTTTTTTGGCATTGTCGTATAGGGTGTAAATACCGCTGTCCGCTTCTTCCATGCGTACTTTGTCGCCGTGGATTTGGATCAGGGTTTTGCGTTCTGTTGTGCCTAAACCGCTGTCAACGTAGGTTAGTTTGGTATCGGCTAATACGGGGGCTACTGCACTGGCGAAAGTGGCAAGAAGCAAAAAGACGGGTTTAACGTGCATGGTTATCTCCTTCGGCGATTTAACTGCGCTAGTATTATTGTAAGCGGCAACGGCTCATTACTACGCACTGTTACATAAGCCTTGGTTGCCTGCAACGGTTGGTATTAAAATCCAAGACCGTCAAAAATAGTGCTTTTAGCGTCGACCAAGGCTATATTCCCAGACTACATCGCCGCGCGAGTGCAAAACAGTCTTTTTTATCTTGTAAGCAAACTCGCCAGTCAGAAAAACACTCGATATGCGGGTGTGAATGACGTAAATAGTACGAATTGTTGGATTAAGCATAGCAGGAAACTAACTTGAGTCAGGAAGCCAGTCAGGAAACACAACAAGAGCCGTTGTGGAAGCGTTTCTTCAAAGGGATTGGGTTTATTTTCGCCTTGTTTGGGCGGGTTTCCCACATCTTATTCCTCGTGGTACTTATTTTGGGGCTGCTGGTAGGGTTGGTCTATACCGTGCAGTTGGACGATATTGTTCGCACCCAGTTTGAAGGTAAACGCTGGGAATTGCCTGCGCGGGTATTTGCACGCCCATTGGATATGTACGTGGGGCAACAGCTTTATGCTGACCACCTAGAACAAGAAATGAAGCTATTGGGCTACCGTTCTGTGGATAATCCAACCGAACGGGGACAATATCACCGTAAAGGTGATCAGTTCATGATCAATACCCGTGGTTTCCAATTTGCTGAAGACAAAGAACCTGCCCGAAGCATTAAAGTCAGTATTAACGGTGGTAAGATTTCCGCCCTGAATTATTCCGATGGGAAAAGCCCACTGAACTTGATGCGTTTAGAACCTGCCTTGATTGGTAACTTTTACCCGCGTCAAAATGAAGACCGCGTGTTGGTGCGCTTATCAGACGTTTCTCCCTTGTTAGTACGCGGTTTGATTTCAGTAGAAGATAAAAAATTCTATGAGCATCAGGGGGTTAATCCAATGGCAATTGCGCGGGCAATTGTCGCTAACATGCGGGCTGGGCATACGGTGCAGGGGGGGAGTACCCTGACGCAACAGTTAGTTAAAAACTTTTACCTGTCAAATGAACGTAGTTGGCAACGTAAATTAAAAGAAGCATTAATGGCATTCTTGCTGGAATTGCATTATTCCAAACAAGAAATTCTCGAAGCCTACTTGAATGAAATTTACCTTGGGCAAGACGGTGATCGTGCTATTCACGGTTTTGGTCTGGCGGCGCAATTCTATTTCAACTTGCAAGCTAATGAATTGAAGTCGGATCAAATCGCCCTGTTGATTGGGTTGGCAAAGGGGGCGGCGTATTATGACCCGCGCCGTTTCCCTGACCGTGCGTTGGAACGGCGTAATTTAGTGCTCAGTGTTATGCTGCAAACAGGGGTTATCGGGCAAGCCGATTACCAAGAATCCATTCAACGCCCCTTGGGTGTGACTGAGCGTAAACCATCGGGGGCAACGCCATTCCCCGCGTATTTGGATTTAGTCCGGCAACAATTGCAGCGCGATTATAAAGAGGAAGACATCAGCGGCGCGGGTTTGCTGATCTTTACCTCGATGGACCCCATTGTGCAATTGACGGCTGAAACCATTTTGCAAAAACGGGTCGCGCAATTGGAGAGAGCGCACGGTATCCGTAAAGGCAAACTCAATGGTGCAACGGTGATCAGTACTGTGCAAGGTGGGGAAGTCGTCGCATTGGTCGGGGGGCGTGATGTGCGTTACGCGGGGTATAACCATATTCTTACTGCGCAACGGCAAATTGGTTCATTGGTTAAGCCGTCGATTTACTTAACAGCGTTTGAACACAAACCCGCGAAATACACCTTTGCTTCCCATATCAGCGACGGTCCGGTAACGGTGAAAGTGGATAAGCGCAAATATTGGCAGCCGGGTAACTACGACATGCGCAATATGGGCTTTATTCCTTTGATTAAAGCAATGGAATTGTCACGCAATACGCCAGCAGTACGGGTTGGGGTCGACATGGGTGTTGATCGGGTTATTAATACCCTGCATGGGTTGGGTATTACCAGCAATATTCCAGAATACCCCTCCATCCTCTTGGGTGCGATTGAATTAGAGCCAATCCAAGTGCAGCAAATGTATCAAACCATTGCCGCAGGTGGCTCGTATTCACCGCTGAAAGCGATTCGTAGCGTGATGAATATGCAAGGTCAAGTGTTGACTCGTTACCCGTTAACCGTACAACAAGTGGCTAGCCCCGAAGCGGTAGACTTGCTGACTTACGGTTTACACCAAGTAACGGTTGAGGGGACTGCAAAAGAATTATCCTCCGTCTTACCTGCATGGAAAGCTGTGGCAGGTAAAACAGGGACAACCAACGATAAAAAGGACAGTTGGTTTGCAGGGTTTTCTGGGCAACACGTCGCAA
Organism: uncultured Thiothrix sp.; assembly: GCA_964544775.1. Lineage (GTDB taxonomy): Bacteria > Pseudomonadota > Gammaproteobacteria > Thiotrichales > Thiotrichaceae > Thiothrix. Next base: position 10,749 of record CAZJDN010000018.1, on the reverse strand, counting down.
CCGTCTGGGTAGGGCGTGATGACAATAAACCGATTAATATGACAGGTGGTGAAGGCGCGCTGAAAGTGTGGGAAGATTTGTTCCGCGTACTGCCAACAAAACCGTTGGACATTGGTTCGTCCTCACGTTTGGTTTGGGTCGACGTTGATCCTGCTAGCGGCTTACGTGCAACAGAAGGTTGTGGCGGTTCAGAACGTTTACCCTTTATTAAAGGGACACAACCGCAAAAAGGTGCTGTATGTGCGCCAGTAGAACCGATTTTACCGGATGGAACAACACCTGTTTCGGGGGCGACTTCGGGTACAGCACCTGCTCCAACAGGTGGTGGTGCTGCACCGAGTGGCGGTACTTGGCTTGACAACTTAATGCAATAATAGCGATGAAAAAAATGTTACGACGCTCTCTTTTTCAGGGGACAACGCTTGTGTTAGCCGCAGGCTTGTTATCGGCTTGCGCACCTAACCCCAGTGTGTTGCAAGATAATGTCTACGGGCGTTATCCGCAGTCTGTTCCGCAAGCTCCAATGCCCAGTGCTGCAAATCCTGCGAGCACTTCTTCGGTGTATAATTACACGCCGAAGAATACGTCAACGGCTTCGGTGTATAACTACGCGCCGAAAAATACCACCACAACGGTGTTGAAACCCGCGCAACCTGTAACACCTGTTACCACCATTCCTTTGCCAATGCCCAAGCCAACAGCAGTAGAAACCTTAACACTGCCAAGCAAACCCGTGGCAAGTACGGAAACGGTGGTTGCACAACCGATTACACAAACACCTGTTAGCAACAGCGTAGCCAAAAAATTCAATGCATCCCCCGCGACCGTGCTATTGCTGAAACAAGCCAATGCCGAAGCAGCCAGCGGCAAATTAGCCGATGCCTCTTCGACTATTGAACGGGCATTACGCATTGAGCCGAATAACCCTGACTTGTGGCAGAAGTTGAGCGAGTTAAATAAGTTACAAGGTAATACCCAGCAAGCTGCTAGCATGGCAGCCAAAGCACAGTATTATCAGGAGTTAACCAATTAATTCGCCTGTGCTTGCGCCAGATTTAGCGTTGGATGATTTATTGGGGGAATCTGGTCCTTTCGCGCAATTGATTGACGGTTTCCAGCCGCGTCCGCAACAACAAGCCATGTTGCAAATGGTGTTGGAAACCCTGCAAACCCAATCCACGGCTGTCATTGAAGCGGGTACGGGGGTAGGTAAAACGTTCGCCTACCTCGCACCTGCGTTATTGAGTAAAGAGCGCGTGATCATTTCCACGGGCAGTAAAACCCTGCAAGATCAGCTTTACCACAAAGATTTACCGCTAGTGCGTAAGGCACTTAACAGCGGGGTGAAAACAGCTTTGTTGAAAGGGCGAGCCAATTATTTGTGCTTGCATCGGCTGAAAATTACCCGTGCGGAAGGGCGTTTACCCGATAAAAAGAGCGTAGTGTGGTTACGGCGCATTGGCGATTGGGCGAATTTAACCCGCACGGGGGATGTAGCAGAGCTTTCCGCTGTACCGCGTGATGCCGACATTTGGCAGCGCGTGACTTCCACCATTGAAAATTGTGTGGGGGCGGAATGCAACGATTACCAAGAATGTTTCGTGGTCAAAGCACGGCGTGCCGCACAAGAAGCAGACATTGTGGTGGTAAACCATCACCTGTTTTTTGCTGATTTAGCCATAAAAGAAGAAGGTTTCGGCGAATTGTTGCCCCTTGCGGACGTGGTAGTGTTGGACGAAGCGCATCAATTGCCAGAAATTGCCTCGAATTTCTTTAGCGATTCCTTCACTAGCCGCAAATTATTGGAGTGGAAACGTGACACTTTGCTGGAAGTGTTGAGCAATGCCTCAGATATGCCTGCGATTCGTGAGCAGTTGGATGGGTTGGAAAAAGCCGTCTTGGATTTGCGTTTGGCAATGGATACACCGGGGCAACGTGCGCCGTGGTTAAAAATTCGCAATAAACCTGCCATTATGGAGCATCTGCAAACCTTAACCGACAGTTTGGATGCATTAGCAGCGTTGCTGGAAATAGCGGCGGAACGTAGCAAAGGTTTGCAAACCAGTTTCGAGCGTTTGCAAGAACAACAAGCCAGTTTGCACCGCCTGCAACATCCGCTGCCGGATACTGTGCAATGGTTTGAAACGTTTACCCGTGGTTTTGCGTTAACCAGCACGCCGTTGGATGTTGCCGTACCGTTTAAACGCTGCATGGCGGAATTACCTTGCAGTTGGGTCATGACTTCGGCAACGCTGGCGGTAGGGCAATCGTTTGAACACTTTAACCAGCGCATGGGGTTGGAAGAAGCCAAAAGTTTGCAGCTTGATAGCCCGTTTGATTATTGGCGTAATTCCTTGTTATACCTGCCTTCGGGGTTGCCAGAACCGCAAGATCACGCTTTTATTCCTGCGCTGGTGGATGCAGCCGTGCCCGTGATTAATGCCTGTGGTGGGCGCACCTTCATGTTGTTTACCAGCTATCGGGCGTTGAATGAGGCGGCAGAATTATTGCAAGATCGGATCGAGTTTCCCTTGCTCATTCAAGGTGAATCGCCGCCGCGTGAAATGATTGATAAATTCCGTACCTTGGGTAATGCGGTATTACTGGGGACAGCCAGTTTCTGGGAAGGCGTGGATGTGCGTGGTGACGCATTAAGCTGTGTTATTATCGACAAGTTGCCGTTTGCCGCGCCGAATGATCCGGTAATGGAAGCGCGGTTGGATGCAATTCGTCAGCGGGGTGGGAATCCTTTTGCCGAGTACCAAATTCCACAAGCGGTTATTACGCTCAAGCAAGGGGTAGGGCGGTTGATTCGTGATCAGCATGACCGTGGGGTTTTGATGATTTGCGATATTCGTTTGCGTACTCGTGCTTACGGTAAAACGTTTCTTGACAGTTTGCCGCGTATGCCTCGCACCCAAAAATTAGCCATTGTTGAACGGTTTTTTGCCGGAAATTTGAATGAAACTGCTAGCACTTGATACCTCCACCGAAGCCTGTTCTGCGGCTGTCTATTGCGATGGCGCGACGTTTAGCGCGTTTGAATTAACCCCGCGTGCGCATACGCAATTGATTTTGCCGATGATTGAACAAGTGCTGCAACAAGCTGCGTTACGTTTGCAAGCCGTGGATGCCATTGTGGTCGGGCGTGGTCCGGGCGCGTTTACGGGCATCCGTATTGGTGTTGGTGTGGCGCAAGGTTTGGCAATGGCAGCGGATAAACCCGTAATTCCCATTTCAACTTTGGCAGCATTGGCGCAGCAAGCCTATGTGCAACACGATGCCACCCAAGTATTAGCGGCGTTGGATGCACGGATGGGTGAGGTGTATTGGGGGGAATACGTTTTACAAGCAGGTTTGATGCAGTTGCAGGGTGAAGAAAGTGTGGTTGCACCTGCGGCGGTAAGCGTGCCTGAAAGTGATGCTTGGTTGGCAATGGGGCACGGTTGGTCGGCGTATGCTGAGGTGTTACCTGCACGTTTTGCGGGTAAATTGAATAAAATAGTGACGGACTGTTTACCTGCTGCTGAATTCATGCTGCCGTTAGCGGTGGCGCAATGGCAAGCGGGTAAGGCGATTGCCCCAGAATTGGTACAACCTGTTTACTTGCGGAATAAAATTGCGCTTACCACGCAGGAACGGTTGGCGCAAAAGTGAAAGCAAGGTGGCAGCGTGAGCTAGCAAGCGCGGTACGTGACCCTATGCAGTTGATGCAAGTATTGGGTTTGGACATGACGGGGGTCAGTTTACAAGCTGCCCAACAGTTTCGTTTGCTTGCACCCCACAGCTATATTGCACGAATGCGCCAAGGCGATTGGCATGACCCGTTGTTGCGGCAGGTATTACCGTTGGATGCGGAATTGCAAGTCGTTGCGGGGTTTGAACACGATCCGGTAGGTGATCAATATGCTGTGGTTGCGGATGGCGTATTGCACAAATACCACGGGCGTGTGTTGTTGGTAACAACGGGGGCGTGTGCAATTCATTGCCGTTATTGTTTTCGCCGCCATTTTCCTTACACCGATTCCAACCCCGTTAAAGGCGAGTGGGAAAGTGCTTTGGCGTACATTCGGGCAAATCAGGATGTGCGCGAAGTTATCCTGAGCGGTGGCGACCCTTTAACCCTTTCCGACGAACGTTTGTTTGCCTTTTTCAAGCAGTTGGCTGTGATTCCGCATGTAATACGGGTGCGGTTTCATTCGCGCTTGCCCGTGGTATTGCCCTCGCGCATTGATGATAGTTTTTGCCAATTACTGGCAACGATTCCGCAGCAAAAAGTGATGGTGATTCACGCTAACCACGCGCAAGAATTAGCCGCAGACGATGTTACGCAAGCCTTAGCCCGTTTGCGTGCCTGCAATATGAGCTTGTTGAATCAAGCCGTTTTACTGCGTGGAGTGAATGATAGCGTGGCAGCACAAGTGGCATTGAGCGAAAGCCTGTTTACGCACGGGGTTTTGCCGTATTACCTGCACGTTTTGGATCGTGTGGCGGGGGCGGCACATTTCGAGGTGGCAGAAACACAGGCAGTTATTTTGCTGGAAGCATTGCGTAAACAACTGCCCGGTTTCCTTGTGCCTAAATTGGTGCGTGAAGTAGCAGGTGAAAAAGCCAAAATGCCCGTTTTCTAGGGTGCGTTTTTCACCGTATAGGTTAAGCAAGCATCACGCATGTCACCGGAAAGTAACACTTGTTGCGTGACTTCACCGTTTTCAAAATACACCAAACCAACATTAGGACGGCAGGTAATCCAATACGTGTTAGGGTCAGTGCGTGCTTTGCCGTCACGTTTTTCCAGCCATTGCCAGAAGTGGCGCGTAATAAAATTCAGCAAGGCTTCTTGGCAGGATTTGAAATTCGGAGTGGGGCGCGGATTTGCCGCTTTTCCTGCAATCCCAACGACGGTGATTTTCCAGATGTTTTTGCGCAGAAAACGCCAGAAGAAAATGCGATACCACCACGGTAAGGTTTCGGGGTTACTGTGTCCGCGCCGGACTTTGGTAATGTCATTGGCAAGAAACATTTCTAACGCTCGCCCTGCATCGGGGGTATTACGCAACGCGCTACTGGTTAATTGCAAACATTGCAGCGTGCGGGTTTGATCGGGGGCTTCTTGGTTAACGTAGGTAGCGTGATTGGCGAACGAATAATGTACATCACCCGCAATAAATGTCGCCTTGGTGTATTCCATGCGATACAAGATGGTATTCAAGAAAGCCGCAAAGCCTTGGCTGTTAGCAATCCAACTTTCAATATCCAAGCGGCTGGGGCTAAGTTTACCGCTGGAAATACCCAATAAGAACCCCAAACGGTACGCCGCTTGTTGTGCCCCTTCAATGACGGAAAAGCCAAATACCGGAGTTCCTGTCATGAAAACAGGCACAGTTGAGGGGTGTTTATTCTGCGCACTCAGGTTAAACCATGCTTCGTATAAATCTGCCAAAGCATAATGATCAAGCAATTGGGGCGGCGAATTAAACGAGCCGAAATCGCGTTGCGTGCGGCAATCCAACATGAAAATGGGCGGTGTCGTAGGCAATACCACGCTCCATTGGCGGTATTTGCGTAAAGTGAATTCGTAACGTTTTGCCGCTTCCTGATTGGTTGGCAATAACAAGTGATCTTGCAAAATATCGATAAACTCTTGAGAAAAACGTTGTGGTTCATTGCCCCACGCTTGAAAGCCCCAAAATGCTGCCAAGGCATTGGCTACCACGCGGCTACCCGATTTGCTCGAATGCACTTGGTTGTACCAGCTACGATTCAAATTCCAATCGTCGGTAACATCGTGGTCATCAAACATCATGTAGGTGGGAACATTTGCCAGCGTTTTGCGTACTTGTGCTTGGCTTGCAACAAAATCACGCAGGCTTTGTTTCGCCCGTCGTTGTTCGGCATTGTCTTGGGCGGAATCATCCGGTGGGTTGAATTGAATGCGATTACCCAGCACAAACAAATACATCGCAGCAAATTCGCCGAAACTGATTAAATGCTGTACGCCTTTAGCATTAGAAGTTAAGCCACAAGCGCGTTTAACTGCGTTGCGGGTGTCTTCGTTCAAGGTACTTGGCAGCTCTCCGCACGGTAGGGGAATATCCGTGCCGACCAATTGCACCGCGAGTTTTTGCAGGAACTCCATTAATGGCGTTGGGACTTCATCGGCATAAATTTGGTCGCCGATCAGGAACAAATGCGACGGACGTTGGGTAAGTTGCTGCACATTGTCCGCTAATTGATCCGCTAATAATGCCAATGAATCTTGATGTTGCGGCACTTCTTGATCATCGAAAGACGGGCCATGCGGTTTACGGCACGAGCCATACGCAATCAGGCGCAATTGCGACGCAATATAAAAGTTGGGGCGCGTGTTTCCCGCTAAACAGACATCAGTGATTTCGGGCAGTAGTTGTTCTTGCGCATCAAAAACAGCGTAGCTAAGTAACGTTTCTTCGGGGAAGGTGCTGTTACCACGATCCGGTGTTGCTTCCAAAACGGTGAGGTGTAAGTTTAAACCCAAGGAAGCGGTCGTTTGCCTAGGTTGCGCCGCTGTATCACATTGCTGAGTTTGTGTGTCAGTAGGAATGGAACAGCCAATTTGTTCCCCATTTTCGTCGTAAATTCGCAGTGTGAGCGTGGTGGGTTGGCTGCACGCGAACCATACATTAATGGAAGTAGGGGTTACGCGGCGTAAAATCGGACCAGCCAAAATCAGCGGTAGTGTGTTGGTGTTATCCATTTGTTTCGTGTCCCTCGCAAGTGCTTATTACTGTAATCATAGGCGTTGCTGCGTTGATTTGCAGCGTGGGCTTACTAACGGTTTCGTATCAGCGTAAAATACGCAGTCCCAATGATTACCTACATGGATGTCGGCTATGTTGTTGAATATTGAGCAACCCGCTACGGGCAAATACGCTTTTTCTCACCTTGGATTTCGCCCTTTCTTTTTGGGGGCTGGATTATGGGCTGTGTTTGGAATGCTGCTTTGGACAGGCATTTACAGTTTCGATTGGAACATTCTACCAGCAACGTATCCTGCCAGCCTGTGGCACGCTCATGAAATGATTTTTGGCTATGCGGGTGCAGTCATGGCTGGCTTTTTGCTGACAGCCGTAAAGAACTGGACGAATCAGCAAACCATTCACCAACGTCCTTTATTATTGCTGGCGGGTTTATGGTTATTAGCACGGGTTTTACCCCTGCTCAGCTTTATTCCTTTGAGTGTGGTAGCCGTAATCGAAACAGTTTTCCTGAGTTGGTTGTTTTGGGAATTGTTGCGCCCGATTCAAAAAGTAAAGCAATGGCGACAATCTGCCATTTTGGGCAAAATGTTACTTTTTCCTGTGGCTAACGCCGTATTTTACCTTGGGTTATTTGGCTATTGGGATGCAGGCGTTCGTGTTGGTTTGTATGCAGGGTTGTACATTGTTTTAGGTTTGATTTTTACAATGGGGCGGCGGGTTATTCCTTTCTTTATTGAACGCAGTGTGGGCTACCCGTTTGAAGCACAAAATGACGTTTGGTTAGACCGTTTTAGTCTACTGTTGTTTGTGGGTTTCGCGTTGGCGGATACGTGGGTCATGGCGACAGGGAGTGTAACCGCAGGCATGTTGGCGGCTTTATTTGCATTGGCGCAAGTGCCATTACACATTGCGCGTTTGGTGGGTTGGTATCACCCGAATGTTTGGGAACAGCCATTATTGTGGGTATTGTATTTGGCGTATGTATGGCTGATTCTGGGTTTCTTATTGAAATTTTTGGTTTTTGCCACAGGTATTTCGGCTAATTTAGCGACTCATGCGTTTACCTATGGCGGTGTTGGTTTAATTACAATAGGTATTATGGCACGAGTTACTTTAGGGCATACGGGGCGAAATATTTTTGAGTCACCCGCTATTTTAGTTGTCGTATTCTTATTGTTGTTTGGTGGTGCATTCTTGCGGGTGTTTAACGCATGGTTAGTGCCAGAATTTTACAGCGTGTGGATTTTGAGTGCACAACTACTTTGGATTACTGCGTTTGCCTTGTTTGTTTGGCAGTATTTACCGATCTTAATTCGTCCGCGTGTGGATGGGCATTACGGTTAAGTTGCAGAAAGCCCCATTTTGGGGCTTTGCTTTATCTAACGTTTGAAGTAAATAACTGTTTCGCGTTTGTTTTGGGTTTTGCATTGCGGATCAGTCAGTGCGGGGGAGGAATCGTGGTTTGGTAATGGTTCGGTTTTGATTTCTTGCCATTGTGTGCCTTTTTTTAGGTACAACTTAACGGGTTCACACGGAATGGCATAGGTTTTCGCCGTATTCATTTTGGTTTGTCCGTTGCTCACTACGGGTTTTGAAGTGGTAGAACACGCCACTGTAGAGCAAATAATAAACAACAACCCAGCAATGGGCAGTATTTTTTCCATAACCGACCGACTCCTCTCAAACGGATCACAAAAGCCTTATACCTACCTTTATAGGCTTCTATAGTAGACGGTGTTTTGATCTGAGTCATGATTTTTAGGAAAAAGCCCCTGCATTGATCGCAACAGAGGCAGTATTTCTCTATTGGCGTATTAAATTGGATAGTGTGAATTTGAATTCATCCCCAATGAATGCATTATTAGGGTCTATGTAAATACTGTTGGGATAACCCAATGTTGTATCATAGTTAATGGTTATGCTATTGGCTTTAGTGTTTATCCCATTATCTATGCTGTTAAATAGCTGTTCAATCGTTTTTCCATAAGTGAATAAATCGCGTGAAGTGAGGCTTCGATTCGTCGTTAAATTAATACCTGCCACTAAAACACCTGATCTTACGCTCAATTTATAGCGTAAGGTATTTGTGTTTAAGGGTGTTTTTTGTTCCAAAACAAAACTGTAGTTCAACGCATTTTGTGTACGCCACAAGTTACGATTTTGATTTAATGTTGTGCTTAATACTGCGAATGGATCGGCTGGGGTATTAATTGCTGTTTGGACTGCTCCGGTTGCATCCAATAGCCCCGCACCGCAATCAGTACAGGTTTTGGGGAAGGTACGCGCACTGGATTTTAAGATATTTTCTACCTGATCAGGGGTGAGGGCAGGGTTTGCCGCAAGTACTAAAGCAGCAACGCCAGCAACGTGCGGAGTTGCCATGCTAGTACCTTGGTAATAGGCATAGGCATCTGATGCAGGTTTTTGCGCCCCGGAATTTAATGTTGAAAGGATGCCGCTACTCGTGCCGTTGTACATAGAGCCACCGGGGGCGGCGATGTCAACGCTAGTGCCGTAATTGGCGTAAGAGGCTTTGCTGCCATCGCGCCCTGTTGCGGTTACAGTAATGACTCCAGCACAGTTTGCGGGGGAAAATTGGCTAGCGTTGGTATTGCTATTGCCTGCGGCGACCACCACGACAGCATTGCGGCTGCGGGCAGTATTAATGGCGTTTTGTAGGGTTGCGCTGCATTCGGATGTACCACCAAGGCTTAGGTTGATGACACGAGCGGCATTAGGGTTGGCAGGAGCACCTGAAACATTGCCGCCTGCTGCCCAAATAATGCCAGCGGCAATGTCTGAAGTATAACCACCGCATTTCCCCATGACGCGCACAGGCAAAATTTTCGCGCCAAAAGCAATCCCAGAAACGCCTTTCGCATTGTTGGCTTGTGCCGCGATAATGCCGCTGACGTGCGTACCGTGCCAACTACTATTGTAAACACCTGCACTACCGCATTCACCCGTTAAAACGTAATCGCCGGGGTCGGTTGCATCACTGTCACGCCCGTTACCGTCATTGGCGATAAAGGTATCAATAATCATGTCGTAACCGGGCAATAAGTTATTGGTTAAATCAGTGTGGGGTAACACGCCCGTATCCACAACTGCAACCACAACCCCGCGCCCAGTGCTATAACCCCATGCAGATTCAGCATGAATACCTGCTATGGCATCGTTTAACGACCATTGAGAGCTGTAATACGGGTCATTGGGAATAATACTCGGTGGAATTACGGGTGTGACCATTTTGGTCATAATGTAATCAGGCTCAGCGTATTCCACTTCAGGGTGACTTTTTAGCCATGTCGATAGTTTATTCCACTCGGTCTTCCCTTTACGTTTGCCAAAACGAAACACTTCGGCATTATTGGCAAGCGTTTTGGCGTATTTAAAGTTTTCCCCTTTTTCTGCACGCATCCGTTTTAAAACGTTATCAACTGCTGCGGTGCTGGCATTATCCCGAAAGCGAATAATCAGTTGATCGGTGTCTGGTTGCGTTGCAAGGCTAACGTTCTGGGGCGTATTTCTAGCTTGGGCTGGTGCAGGTACATTCGCGCTGCTGGCAAAGCTGGTAAACAATGCGCTAATTGCTAGAGCTATCGCGCCTAAACGGGGGGTAATCGTGGCGGACATGGTCGCTTCCTTTTTATTATTCCCCCTAAAGTCTGGCACGAAACCGATAGGAAGCAATGACCATCCGACGGATGGAATTGTAATGGTCAAATGATTTAGAGCAGTCTTTAAGAGGCTCTTAAAATCTGCTCATAATCTTTTTCACTACTAAACTGTACTGACCGAACACTCATACCAAAAGTCGCCGAATGTCGCCCAACATTTTGGCAAGGTAAGTGGTGAATCGTGCACCATCCGCGCCATCAATCACGCGATGGTCATACGACAACGACAATGGCAACATTAAACGTGGTGCGAATTCTTTGCCGTTCCACACGGGCTGCATGTCGGCTTTGGAAACGCCCAAAATCGCCACTTCCGGCGCATTGACAAT
>CAZJDN010000017.1:0-25800 GCA_964544775.1 uncultured Thiothrix sp. | reverse complement strand
TGACAATAATCACATCCCCTGCTTGGGCACGTCCGGCAGATGGGTTAAAGCCAGCGGGAATCACGCCTACGCCAGCGGTATTGATGAATAACTTATCCGCGCCGCCACGTTGCACGACTTTAGTATCACCCGTAACGATTTGCACACCCGCCGCATCCGCCGCCTCACGCATGGCTTGCAAAATGCGGCTGAAAACTTCCAGCGCTAAACCTTCTTCAATAATAAACCCGCAGCTCAAATACAACGGTTTTGCCCCACCGACGGCAAGGTCATTTACCGTGCCATTAATCGCTAATGTACCAATATTGCCGCCGGGAAATTCCAACGGTGTGACCACATACGAATCGGTGGTAAAGGCTAATCTATCGCCCGTTGCTGTGAGTTCTGCTAATGGAATCCGCGCTTGATCCTCACCTTCTGCCAAAATGGGGTTGCTAAACGTTTGGCGAATTAAATCATCCACCAATTGGTGCATGGCGCGTCCGCCACTGCCGTGAGCGAGGGTGATAGAGCCGTTTACATTCATGCGCGAATCTCAGTGGGTTGCGGGTGGAAACAGGTTGCCAGTGTACAGGAGAATGGCTATTTCCCGAAATCCCGTGCGGGAATCGGTGATGTATTGGTTGTTTTTGGCGTTGTATCTGTACAATAGGCGCACGATAGTGCTTTTTACCTTTGGACAAAGACCATGTGGAATACTTACGACGATCAAGAAGATGATGATTACATTAGTAAAAGTGAATTCAAGCGCGAAGCCGAAGCAGTACAAGAGCTAGGTGAGCAACTGATTGCTTTGCGGCAGGAACAATTGGATCAATTGGATTTGTCTGAAACATTGTACGACGCGGTGCTATTGGCGAAGCGTTTAACTGCGAATGGGGCGATTCGGCGGCAAAAGCAATACATTGGTAAGTTGATGCGCAAGGAAGAGCTGGAGCCGATCCAAGCCAAATTAGCGGAATGGGAACGCACGAGCCGCAGTCAGTTGGCAAAATTCCATCAACTTGAGCGTTGGCGCGAACGTTTGTTAGCAGATGACGAAGTAATGGGGCAATTGCTGCAAGATTACCCTGCGTTGGATATGCAACGTTTGCGTACTTTGATTCGGAATGCGCGTAAAGAACAGGCAGCGAATAAACCGCCGAAAAGCAGCCGCGAATTATTCCAGTATTTACGTGAATTGGCGGAAATCTAATCCCGCCAATCTTACGGTGGTGATAGGCAAGCTCCGTGTGATCGTGTAAAGTCTTTCAATAAATCTTATTAATAAAAAGAATGGACAACACTCATGACGGCTGCGGTTCCGCAACTTATTCAAGCGACTTTAGTCCAGCTTAATAACGTTATTTTGGGTAAAGAACAGTCAGTGCGTTTAGCTCTGACCTGTTTCCTTGCTAACGGGCATTTGCTGCTGGAAGATTTACCGGGCATGGGGAAAACCACGCTCGCGCACGCACTGGCACAAACCTGTGGCTTGGAATACAAGCGGGTGCAATTTACCAGCGATTTATTGCCTGCCGATTTGATCGGCGCGTCGGTGTTTGATGCGCAAACCAGCCGTTTTCGGTTTCATCCCGGCGCGTTATTCAGCCAATTGCTGTTAGCCGATGAACTCAATCGGGCGACACCCAAGGCGCAAAGCGCGTTATTGGAGGCAATGGAGGAAGGGCAAATCAGCGTGGATGGTACGACCCACCGTTTACCTAGCCCGTTTTTCGTTATCGCCACGCAAAATCCGCAAAGTCAGGCGGGTACATTCCCCTTGCCGGAATCGCAGCTTGATCGCTTTTTATTGCGGGTTTCATTGGGCTACCCTGAACCATTGGTGGAACGCGAATTGCTCAAAGGGCGCAATGGGCGCAGCTTATTGGCAGGTTTGCCGCAGGTGTTAAATGTGCAACGCTTGAAAGCCCTGCAAACCCTTGTGCCGCAAGTCAAAATGAGTGAAACCTTGTTGGATTACATTCAGCGTTTGATTGCGCAAACCCGCCAGCGGGATACGTGCCAGTTGGGGTTATCTCCGCGTGGGGCGCAAGCCTTGGTCAAAAGTGCGCAAGCGTGGGCATTGTTGCAAGGGCGTGGGCACGTTTTACCCGAAGATGTACAGGCGGTATTTATTGCGGTTGCGGGGCATCGGTTAGTTGGTCGGCAAGAAACTCAAGGCAATCAATTGGCGCGGCACATCTTAAACAGCGTGGATGTGGTCGGTAATGGTTGAGCTTGGGCGGAAAAACATTTACATCGTCCCCAGCAAAACCGCTTTGGCATTGTTGGTCATGATTGCGGTGTTGTTTGTGTTGGGGATTAATTTCCAAAACGCGCTGGTTTATGGGGTGTGTTTTTGGCTGCTTGCGTTGTTACTCATCAATATCTTTTACACATGGCGTAATTTAGCGGGTTTAAGCCTGCAAGCCGTGGGGGTAGAGCCGTGTTTCGCGGGGGAAAAAGCCGTTACGGAAATTGCCTTAAACAGCCCTAACGCACAGGCTAAATTCGCTCTTGTGTTGTCGTGGGCAGGACAGGACGAAGTGCAAGTCAATTTGGTGAATACTGCTAGCGCACGGGTGAAACTTTCCCATTTAACCCGTCAGCGCGGGTGGTTTACGCCGCCACGGTTACGCATTGCTAGCCGTTACCCGACGGGGTTGGCACTGGCTTGGGCGTATTTACAACCGCAAGTACGTGGTGTGGTTTATCCGCGTCCGCAGTTACAGCAGGGCGTATTGCAAGGGCAAACCAGCGCGATAAGCAATGCAGATGGGCTGGAAATCGCCGACGGTAGCAGCGATTTTGCGGGGGTGCGCGATTACCAGACGGGGGATACGCCCAAACGCATCCATTGGAAGAAGTTCGCCCAAACGGGCAAGTTATATACCAAGGCTTTCGTCGATTACGCCAGTCATGAGGTGTGGTTGGATTGGGATAGTTTGCCGATTACGGGCGTTGAGGCGCGTTTGGCGCATTTGTGTAGCCAAGTGTTGGCATTTCACCAAGCGCAACGTCAATTCGGGCTGAAATTGCCCAACCAAACCATTCCAATCGGCAAAGGCGACGCACACCAAGCGCAATGCTTGCGTGCCTTAGCGTTGTATGGGGTGGACGATGCACGATAGGCGTGGAACGCAAGGAGTAATTACCTATTCCGGCATGATTTGGCTGTTGTTTGCGCAAGTGGTGGTGATGTTACCGTTTGCGTTGCATTTACCGTTTTGGTTGCTTCCGGTGGTGTTGTTTTCCGCAGGGTGGCGGTTGTGGGTATTGTCAGGCGGTGCGACGCAACCAACGGCGTGGGTGAAAGCCGCGTTAGCGGGGTTGGGCGTGGGTGGTTTGTTGCTCAGCGGGTTGCGTTTTCCTTCTTTGGAAGCCATGTCGTCATTGTTGCTGTTGGGGTTTGCGTTTAAAGCCTTGGAAGCGATTCAACGCCGCGATGCGCTGGTGGTTATTTTCATCGGTTATTTTCTGGTGGCATTGCATTTTTTGTATGCGCAATCGTTGTTAGCGGGGGCGTATGGGGCGTTTTCGTTGGTGGTATTGACGGGGGCGTTGATTGGTACGCAACAGGTCGTGGCGGAATTTTCCCCGTTACAAAATGTGCGTTTTAACCTGCGGCTGGCAGGCATGATGTTGTTGCAGTGTTTGCCGCTGATGGTATTGCTGTTTGTGTTCGCGCCGCGTTTGCAACCGTTGTGGGCATTACCCGTGATGACGGAACAGGCGAAAACGGGCGTTTCTGACCACATGACTCCGGGGGATATTGCCACGTTGAGTCAGTCGGATACGCTGGCATTTCGGGTAACGTTTAAGGGGGAACGTCCGCCGCAAAATCAGTTGTATTGGCGTGGGTTGGTATTAAACCATTTCGATGGGCACGAATGGCGGCAGTTTGCTGACAGTTACGCCCTGCCTGAGTTGAAAGACTTGATCCGGCAGCAATACGCTTTCCAACCAAGCAATGTTCGGCTGGAAGGTACGCCGATTGAATACGAAGCGGTGTATGAAAAAACGGGGCAGCCGTGGTTGTTTACCTTGTCGCCGACGTTAACGGTGGCGGGGGATGTGTTGCAAGCGGCGGATTACCGCGTGATGGCGAAGCAAGATATTCAAGCACCGTTGTTGTTGAAAGCAACCAGTTACCCGAATGCGGTGCGTGATGTGCAATTAGACCCGCAAGTTCGTGCGCTTGCATTGCAATTACCCGCCACAGGCGACGCACGCAGCCGTGCATTGGCGCAACGTTTACGCAGCGAAACGGCGAGTGAGCAAGCCTATATCGACAAAGTATTGCAACGGTTTCGGGAGCAACAGTTTCATTACACGTTGCATCCGCCGACGTTGGGCGAACGCGATACGATTGACGCATTCTTGTTTGAAACCCAGCGCGGCTTTTGCGCCCATTACGCAGGTAGCTTTGTGTTCTTGCTGCGTGCGGCGGGGATTCCCGCACGGGTCGTAGCAGGTTATCAAGGAGGGGAATGGAATGCGCAAGATAAATATTTGCAAGTACGCCAATACGATGCCCATGCGTGGGCGGAAGTATGGCAAGCGGGAAAAGGTTGGGTGCAAATAGACCCTACCGCTGCGATTGCGCCAGAGCGGGTCGAGCACGGCTTAGAAGCTGCGGTGCAAACAGAAGGCAGTTTCCTTGAACAGCAAACTTTTAACACCCGTCACATTGCATGGCTGCGTAGCTTGCGTAATAAACTCGACGCAGTGCAATACGGTTGGCAACGGTGGGTCTTGGGTTACGACGGTGATAGCCAAGCCGCGCTGTTGCAAAAAGTATTGGGCGAAGTCAATTGGCTGAAAATTGGCGCGTTAGTTGGCGTATTACTGGGTGTAATCGTGTTAGCGTGGTT
The DNA here is from genome assembly GCA_964544775.1 of uncultured Thiothrix sp. Taxonomy (GTDB): domain Bacteria; phylum Pseudomonadota; class Gammaproteobacteria; order Thiotrichales; family Thiotrichaceae; genus Thiothrix. The sequence goes on along the minus strand of CAZJDN010000017.1, from coordinate 20,944 downwards.
ATTGGTATTGGGTTTGGCGCGACGGGCAGAACGCGAAGCCTTGGAACACCAGCTTTACCGCCGTTTTTGTGCAATCTTGGCAAAACGTGGCGTAGTACGCGAACGGGGGCAAACACCACACCATTTTGCGACCCAAGCGGCAGCGGCAATTCCAGCATGGGCGACCACGATTCACGCTTTTACCCACTTGTATGAAACGTTGTGTTACGCACCAGAAAGTGGGCAATCGCCGCAACAACTCAAAAAGCTATTACGCCAATTGAAGTAAGCTCAATGGGCGGGTTTGGTTTCGTGGAAAAATGAAGTAGGGCTGTAACTGCGTTCGACTTCCTCCACACGCCGCGCTTGCGCTCGTTGGGCAATTTGCGGGGCAGTTTGCAGTAATTGCGCGTGTAATTGCTGCACCATTGCCTGCGTGCGTTGATCCGGCACACGTTGCGGGTGAAATGTTTGCAATTGCGCTTGTAGGTATTCGCTTTCAACCGCAAACAAAACTTGGTATTGCGCGTATTGGTTATACAGCGACAGGCGTTGCCATAGCACAATCACTTTTTGCATGGCTTGCGCCAAGGCATTACTGCCTGCATTTTTCACGTAATCTTGGATGTGTTGCAGCTTGCTATTGATTTGTTGTTGGTTGTTTTGCAGGCTGCTTAAACTGGTCAGTAAGGTTTGCTCTTGGCGTTGTTGTAGCCATTCCAACAGCATTTGCTGGTTTTGTGCGGTATACGCGGCGAATGTGATGGGTTTCTTGCGGTTTTTGGGGTCAAGCGGAATATCGCCGTATTCCAGTTGGCGCATGGCTTGCGTCAGTAGTTTCTGTATTTCCACCTGTTCAGTATTAAAGCCCGTATTGTCAAACGACAATGCCGTTTTGATTTGTTCGGTTAAAGTTGCGGCTTCCGTTTGAAAACGCAGGATGACGTAATCTTGTTCCCCCGTGGTGTAATGCAGCCAAAATTCGTTCAGGCTTAAATCCACTGCTGTATCCACTTTTTTGAGTTCGACGTGGCTTACCCAATGAATATCCACCAGATTTTGCAGAAATTTTACTTGATGCGGAAACTGTTGCGCCCCGTGACTTGCGGCGTTGAAGAATTGCTGTAACTCGCCTAATCGTGCCTTCAACCCTGTGCGATATTGTTGTAATTCGGGAAAGTGTGCGTTGAGTACCCCGTTTAAATCATTCGGCTCTTGTGTTTGTTGGGGAAGGTTGGCGGTGGTATGCGGGGGCGGTGCATCATTACTCCACAAAAAATTCAGTACCCCAAACAGCACGACACCGACGAAAGCAATCATTGCCAACAAGCGCGTATCCGGTTCTAACGCAAAGCGATCCAGAAAGCGGCTCAACCACACCGCAAAAACGATCACCCCAAAGCCCGCCACGAGCCAGAGTAGAAAATCTAACAAGTTGAAAGAGGCTAACAGCATACGCAGAACTGGGGCTTTACCGTGAATTGAAAACACTTAACGGGGATTGTAGAGCGTTTGACGGGGTAATGTTGCACGATGTTTGAGCGACAGCGGCGTGCCTAGTTGCGGCTTTTTACCCATTTTAGCGACTTTTTGTGGAAAATCGCACATTAGTGCTTGACACATTGCCGCTAAAACGCTTTAATTGCCGCCTCAAGTGGCCGGGTAGCTCAGTCGGTAGAGCAGGGGATTGAAAATCCCCGTGTCGGCGGTTCGATTCCGTCCCCGGCCACCACTGTATTCTCGATTACCCCCTTTAGCCTGCAAAGAATAGCGGGCTTTCTTTTCGTCAAACCCAACTATTATTGTCTTATCCTTCGGCTTTTTGGTTGTTATCTGGTGAAAATGCCTCGGCTGGTGGGTTCATTGTGTCCAGTTTCACTGTTGGGATATTGATAATTTGTAATGCAATAGCTTGTTGTAGCTTGTCTGCAATGGCTTTTTGTAAATTCACTACATCCCAATAACCTAGCTGATTCGAAGTGCGTAAAGTTAATTGTAAATTGAGGACTTTATCTTCTTCTTTAGCAACAAAATCAACTAACTGAGCATCAGGTAAACTCAGTAGTTGAATTTTGATGGTATCCAATACCTTGTTTTCTGCAAGGCGTTTGCTGACGGATTGTGTTAAATTGATACTGAGAATAATACCTAGTCCTACGAGTATTAAACCACTAAATGCATTGCGGAAAAGTAAGTGCATAAAAGATTGATGAGGTGAAGTTTTGATAGGATGATAGCCTAATAACCATAACACGACGGAAGCAGAAAATTGAATAGCAATAAAGTTAGCAAAAAATAATAAGAATGCGCCCGCTGCCATATCTGGTTCACCGCGTGCTAATAAAATACTAGCAGTTGATAAGGGAGGGACAAGTGCAGTTGCAATTGCTACACCAACCAATCCTCCGCTAAGTTGAGGAGATGCAACAGCGTAAGCACCTGCTGCTCCACCAGCCAAGGCAATGACAAGATCAAATATGTTTGGTTGTGTGCGTGCTAATAATTCCTTTCCAATAGGAATATCTTGATGCATCATGCCAACGATGAACGCGACGCTGATAACCATAATAACCCCTACAACTTCTGCTAATAAGGCTTGCTTTAGGAGTAAGTTATTGCCTTCCTCTAATAAACCAAGAGCAATACCAATAATTGGGCCTAATAACATTGCTATAAGCATCGCACCGATTACCACAGCAGTACTATCAGCTAACAATCCATAGCAAGCAATGATAGTGGCTAAGATATTCATTATGATATATTGTTTACTGAGTGTAGCGTTAGCGTAAATAGTTTGACGTATTATATTCATTTCATTACTCATGATTTAAATAGCCTTTTGCTTGATGATTTTGCCAATTGAGAATTACTGTGCCGATGAGGGCGGCAATTAAGGAACTACATAAAATGGCGATTTTAGACCATTGCACTAAATCAGCTTGTTCAAAGGCTAATAGGGTAATGAAAGTTGACATGGTAAAACCAATACCACCAAGAAAACCTACGCCAATAATGTGTTGCCAAGTGATGTCGCTAGGTAATTGAGATAAGCCGAATTTAACAGCTAGAAAGCTGAACAAGGTAATACCAATGGGTTTACCAAGCACTAAGCCAACACCGATCCCCAAACTATTCACGCTGATTAAACTATCTGCCCAATTACTGTTGAAAACCATACCCGTATTGGCGAGTGCAAATAATGGCATAATCAGGAATGCTACAGGGTAGTGTAAACTGTGTTGCAGTCGATACGAAGGAGATTGTTGATGATTCGGCGAATCTTCCCCCGCATTACGAAAGGGAATGGCGAAGGCTAAAAGTACGCCAGTTAGGGTTGCGTGAACCCCCGATTGCAGCATAAAGAACCACATGATTGCACCTGTGATGAGATATAGCCATAAAGTCGTGACACCCCGTCGATTCAAGATCAATAAGCCTACGAATACGCTCATAGCTAACAGAAAATAGACAAGTGAAAAACCTTGCGTGTAAAACAATGTAATGACTACGATTGCGCCTAAATCATCGGCAATAGCGAGTGCAGAGAGAAATATTTTCAATGAAAGTGGAATTTTATCCCCTAGCAGCATTAATACACCAAGGGCAAAAGCAATATCGGTTGCCATAGGAATACCGAAGCCGCTTTGCGTCACCGTGCCTTGGTTCAATAAGTAGTGAAACAGTGCAGGTATTAGCATTCCGCCGATTGCAGCCATAATCGGTAGCGAAGCACTTTTTAGATCAGAAAGTTCGCCGATATAGATTTCACGTTCGATTTCCAAACCGATTAACAGGAAAAAAATCGCCATTAAGCCATCATTGACCCAATGTTCCAAGCTGTGTGACAGCGTAAAGCTACCTAGGCTAATACCAATTTCTGTGTGCCAGAAAGCAAAGTAGGCAGGTGATAAGCTGGAGTTTGCCAGCATCATTGCGCTGAGAGTACACAGGATGAGTATGACACCGGATGCTTGTTTGCTGGTTATAAATTCTTGAAACAATTTTGTTATTTTTAGATACATTGATTTAAAAATCCTTTTTAATTAGATAATTATTTATGTTTTCATAATTCTATACCATAAAGCATTCAATAGCTACATGTAGGGTTTTGGTGAAAGACTGGAGCATTTCCCTACGATTTTGCGGAAAATTTATTCCATTTTTATCAATTCGGAAGTTCATCCCGTCTTTACGCCGTATCTTTGCTGCATTACAAGGCATAAACAGGATGCATCATGCGTGTATTACTCACCGGAGCAAATGGATTCATTGGGCGGCATTTGCAACAGGCTTTGCAAGCGGCGGGGCACGAAGTTATGCCGATTAGTCGCCGTTACGGGGTCGATTTCCAGCAAATGTTGAGCGTCGAACGTTGGTTGCCGCATTTGCAAGGCGTGGATGCGGTGATCAATAGCGTGGGGATTATTGCCGAAACGCAAGGGCAAACCTTTGCCGCATTGCATCAACATGCCCCGATTGCTTTGTTCCAAGCCTGTGCCGCTGCGGGGGTCAAGCGCGTGGTGCAAATCTCGGCATTAGGTGCGGATGAGCAAGCATTTGCCCCTTACCAACTCACGAAAAAAGCGGCGGATGATGCGTTGCGCCGCTTGCCGTTGGAATGGTTCGTGCTGCGCCCGTCATTGGTGTATGGCGTGGGCGGGGTGAGCTTCAAACTGTTTAACGCTTTAGCCAACTTGCCCGTGATTCCCGTGGTGGGGAATGGCAAACAACGCATTCAACCCGTGCACATTAGCGATGTGGTGGCGACGGTATTGCACTGTTTGCACGCCAGCCCAGCACAACGCACCTTGGATGTAGTCGGCGCGTATCCGCTGGATTTTGTGCAATGGTTGCAAATCCTACGGCAGCAAGCAGGGAAATCGCCCGCCCACGTATTGCCAATTCCATTACCGCTAGTAATGACAAGTGCGTGGGTCGGACGGTTTCTGTTACCCATGTTACACCCTGATAATTTACGCATGTTACAGCGTGGCAATACGGCTGATGTCACGCCGTTGGTCGCATTTTTGGGCAGAATGCCGCGCAGTGTGGAGGAAGTGGCAACATGAGTTATTTGTTATTGAAATACTTGCACATTCTCAGCATGGTATTGCTGTTTGGCACGGGTTTGGGCAGTGCGTTTTACAAGTGGATGGCAGATCGTAGCGGGAATGTGGCGCACATTGCAGTGACGAATCGGCATGTGGTGCTGGCGGATTGGATTTTCACCACGCCCACCGTGATTTTTCAGCCCATTAGCGGTTTGTGGATGGTGCATTTACTCGGTTTGCCGCTCACAACACCGTGGATAGCCATTAGCTTGAGTTTGTATGTCGTGGCGGGTGTGTGTTGGTTGCCCGTGGTGTGGTTACAAATTCGGATGCGTACCTTGGCAGACATAGCGGTAAAAACACAAGCTGCGTTACCCACGTTGTATTGGCGTTATGCGCGTATTTGGTTTGGCTTGGGCGTACCCGCGTTTATCGCAATGCTGGCAGTGGTGTTTTTGATGGTATTCAAAACCAGTTTCGGAGGTTGATATGACGACTAAACCGTTGATGCAACAAGCCCTTGGCGATGCGCAATGGGCGCAATTACCCCCTGCATTGCAAGCGCATTATCAGCAAAATGACAACCGCGATGTAGGCACGTTGGATATTGATTACCCTGCGTTGATGCAGCCGTATCTGCACTTTTTGCGCTTGTTCGGGGCATTGCTGAATCGGCGCGGTAAAGGCATTGCCACTACGGTGGCAAAGCACATGGAGGGCGATACGCAATGCTGGAAGCGCACGGTGACATTCCCCGATGGCAAAATGATACTGTTCCAAAGCCGTTGGCAATACGGCGGCGGTAATGAAGTAGTCGAATACGTCAGCCCAATCATGGGGTTACGCATGGCGGTGGCGGTGCAAGATGGCAAGCTGCATTACAGCGGTAAGCATTTGGTGCTGAAACTGGGTAGCGTGTTAATCCCGATTCCCGAATGGCTGGTGTTAGGGCATACCACCATTGTCGAAACCGCGCTGGATGACAGCAGCTTTGCGATGGATTTCCGCCTGACGCACCCGTGGTTTGGCGAAGTGTATCGCTATGCCGGAACGTTTCGGACAGAAGCGGGGGGGTAATCCGTTAGTCTTTACGCGCTTGTTCCTTGTGTGTTTTGTGGGTTTAATGCAGCGTTATGATTAACCTGAAGCGGCACTACCTTGATGCGATATGACAACAATATGGCTACTGCACAGCAGTACGACAAATTAGTGGATTATTTGTTGTTTGCTGTGGCGGGAGCGTTTTTTATGTATGTGGGGAGTTTGGTTTATTTTGCGCGGTTGCCACTGTGGATTTTGCTGTTTTATGTGGCAGTAAGCGTGTGGACACTGAGATTGTATGTCAAGGATAAAGCGGCTGCTCGTCAGCAACAATGGCGTACACCCGAAGTAACGTTGCATTTCTGGGCGTTAATTGGCGGTTGGGTAGGGGCATTAGTGGCGCAACGTCTCTTGCACCACAAATCGAGAAAACAATCTTTTCAATTTTGGTTCTGGTTTACGGTAATGCTGAATCTAGCGGGATTAATCAGCCTTACATCGTCGAATGGTAGCGTTTGGTTAGCCAAATTAGATGCTTGGATTACGCCGTCGGCTGCGTCGTTAGAGCAGGTGGGAAATGATACACGCCGTTTAGTTACGCCTGCTGGTGGTCGGGCAGAAATCCAATGGTCAAAGTAACCAAGCACCATGCTATTCCCCTTTGCGTAGACCCTAACCGTGTATGCGTGTAGCATCGTTAGTTGGGATAGTTAAACGCAATTGAGGAGTAGTAAACAATGGCGGGTGGAAGCCTTTTAGCCTTGTTGGATGATATTACAACAATTTTGGACGATGTTTCGCTCTTGACCAAAGTAGCCGCGCAAAAGACGGCGGGTGTATTGGGCGATGATTTGGCACTCAATGCTGAGCAAGTCGCGGGGGTACAAGCCGAACGTGAATTGCCCGTGGTTTGGGCAGTGGCGAAAGGCTCGTTTATCAATAAATTGATTTTAGTTCCGGCGGCATTGGCGATTAGTGCGGTTGTGCCGTGGTTAATTACGCCATTGTTGATGCTGGGTGGGGCGTATTTATGCTACGAAGGGTTTGAAAAAATTGCGCACAATCTGTTACACAGCGATGCGCAAACCCATGCCGAACAAGAAGAATTAGTCGAAGCGGCACACGATCTGGATGTGGATATGGTTGCATTCGAGCAGGAAAAGATTAAAGGGGCGATTCGTACCGATTTTGTTTTATCCGCTGAAATCATTGTGATTGCTTTGGGGACGGTGAAAGACGCTTCCTTTACCATGCAAATGATTGTGGTGGCGACAGTTGCTATTGTTATGACTTTCGGGGTGTACGGTCTGGTCGCAGGTATTGTGAAACTGGATGATCTGGGTTTCCATTTACTCAAAGACAAGCAGGCTTCCGCCTTGCGTCAAGCCGTAGGGCGTGGGTTATTGGCGTTTGCCCCGTGGTTGATGAAAGCCTTGTCCGTCGTGGGAACAGCCGCGATGTTCCTCGTCGGTGGGGGGATTTTGTTGCACGGTATACCGCATTCCCACGATTTCTTGCACGCGGCGGAATTGTTTGTGCAGCAAGTGGGGTGGCTTGGGGGCGTATTGGCAGCGATTACCCCGACCTTACTGAGTGCCGTTTTTGGGGTAATCGCAGGTGGGGTCGTGTTGGCGGTGATGACTCCAGCGAACTCGCTTATCAGCCGTGTTAAAACAGCAGCGTAATATCGACAGCGGCTAAAAACGCCTGTTCGCGCTCTAAATCAGCCAGCAACAACGGGCGTTTTCCGGCTAAATCGGTTTCGGTAAAGCGTAATTCGAGGCGATTCTTACCCAGTTTAATGCGTTCAATGCGCGGGGCGTGTTCATTGTGCGAACGGTGTAACAGCACAGCAAGGCGCAATAATACGCTCAAATACAATGCCGCTTGGCGGTGTTTTGCGTCCAAAATTTCAAACAACTTGGGCGTAAGTTTTTGCCGATGGGTACGCACTAACGCGCTTAACCAGCGTTGTTCCTCGTTAGAAAAGCCAGCCAGATCAGCGTTTTCCAACAAATAGCCGCCGTGCTTGTGGTAGCCGCTGTGGGAAATGGCTAAACCGATTTCGTGTAAATCCGCCGCCCAGCCGAGTAATTGATCCAGCGGTTCGGCGAGTTTCCAGTCGTCGCGGCAGCGTTGGAAGAGCTTGTGCGCGGTTTTACGCACGAAACCCGCTTGCAACAAATTGATCTGGAAACGCTGTTGCAATGCTCGCACGGTTTTATCGCGTAAATCTTCTTGCTGGTAGCGATCCAAACGGTCGTAAATCAAGCCTTCACGTAACGCGCCATCCGAAACGAACATGCGGCGGATTTTCAAGGCTTCAAATACCGCAATCAATACCGCCACACCGCCTGCGAAAACGGGTTTGCGTTCCTCGCTCAAGCCGGATAATTTGAGTTTGTCTACATGCCCTGCTTCCAGCATCAGGGTACGGATTTTGTACAAATCCTCTAAAGTAATGCCGTAAGGCGCAAGCCCGGTTTGTTGGATAACCTTTTCCACAGCGCGAATCGTGCCGGATGCACCCGTTGCCGAGTCCCAGCCAATGTCGCAGTAACTGGCTTTGATTGGCATGAGTTCCAAATGTGCGGCGGTAAGGGCTTTTTCCCAGCACGCTTTATTTAACTGACCGTCGGGGAAAAAGCGTTGACTGCTTGTTACGCAACCCATGCGCAGGCTTTCTAAATGCAGCGGCTCGAACCCTTGCCCAATAATCAATTCGGTACTGCCACCGCCAATGTCCATGACAAAGCGTTTACCGCGCTGATCTTGTGCGAGGGAATGGGAAACACCAACGTAAATCAAGCGTGCTTCTTCGCGTCCGCTGATAACCGCAATCGGATGCCCAAGAGCCGTTTCGGCAAGTGCGAGGAATTCGCGGGCATTTTTGGTTTGGCGTAAGGTATTTGTGCCCACTGCGGCAACGTTTTCTGATGGGAAATCGCGTAAGCGTTCGCCGAACCGTTGCAAGCACGCCAACGCCCGTTCGCTGGCTTCTTTGGTTAGATTGCCTTTGCTATCCAACCCGCCGCCTAAACGCACGGATTCACGCAAACGATCCAATAACACTACCTGCCCTTGCTCATCCACTTGCACCACAATCATGTGGAAACTGTTAGAACCAAGGTCAATCGCCGCCAATTTATGCATGGCAATACTCGCTTCCCCCACTTTTGGGGTCAAAGTGGGGTGGAAATAGGGGGGGATTTAGTCAGCCAGTACCATAATGGCATCCACTTCCACTTGCGCGTCGCGTGGTAACGCAGCAACGCCAATGGCAGCGCGGGCTGGATAAGGTTGGGTAAAGAATTCCGCCATGACCGCATTGACCACGGGGAAATTTACCAAGTCGGTGAGGAATACATGCACCTTGACGCAATCATTCAATGTTCCACCCGCTGCCTGTGCGACAGCGGCTAAGTTGCGGAACACTTGGCGTACTTGTTCCGCAATGTCACCTTCCACCATTTGCATCGTGGCGGGCACTAAAGGAATTTGCCCTGACAGGTAAACGGTATTACCCGCTTTGACTGCTTGGGAATACGTGCCAATCGCTTGTGGTGCGTCAGTCGTGGAAATGATGGTTCGAGTCATGGGAATCCTTTTTCATCAGCCGAGAAATATTTAACACATTGGGGATATGTTTTAGCTGACGCATGACTTCTTGTAAATGCTCTAGGTCATTTACTTGGATGATTAAGCTATCTTGTTTGACTTGCCCTTCGCCCGTAATGCTCAAGTCGACAATGTTCACATCCATGTCCGCAAGGCATTTTGTAATGTGTTGTAACATGCCTTTCACATCACGCACATCGACCACAATGCCCGTGGAAAATTTTTGTCCTTGCATATCTTGCGCCCATGCTACGGAAAATACCTCGTCGGTAGCTTCAATGCGGGTAATTTGTGGGCAATCGGCGCGGTGAATGGCTAAACCTTGGTGACGGTGTTGGTGGGCAAGAATGTTTTCGTGCGGTAATGGCAAGCAACACGGGGCAAATTTAATGCTTAATCCGGTTGTTCCCTTAATCAATAACGGTGCATCGGGTTTGGTTTCGCTATTGGGCATGTTACCGAGCAAACGTTCTGACAGTAAGCGCGAACATTCGTCGCCCCGTCCAATCGCAATATACAATGCGTCGAGCGAGTGATAACCAATGGCTTTGTAAGTGGTTTCTAAGCGTTCGCCGAGGGCTTCCATGTTGCTGCCACGGTTGCTCAGTGCGCTGCGTAAGCGTTCGTGCCCTAGGTTTAACTGCTCTTCGGCGGTTTGTTGGCGTAACCAACTGCGAATGGCAGATTTCGCCCGTCCTGTCACCACGAAGTTAATCCACGACGGTTGCGGGGTGGCATGGGGCAGGGTTTTGATTTCAATCACTGCCATATTCGGGATGCGGGTGCGTAACGGGCGTTCAATGCCGTCCACTTTCGCACTTACGCAATGATGCCCCACTTCAGTATGGATAGCGTAAGCAAAATCCACCAACGTTGCCCCTTTGGGGAATTCCTTCATGTCACCTGCGGGGGTGTAAGCGAAAATTTCCGCTTGGAACAGGTCGGCTTGCATGTCTTCGTAGAATTCGTCGGGCGAATCGGCTTGGTGATCGATTTCTTTGACTTGCGCCATCCACCGATTGAGTACGGATTGGGTGTATTCGGCTTTGCGTGTCGTCCGCATATCTGGGTAACGCCATTGCGCCGCAAGCCCGTATTGCGCTACTTGGAACATATCGCGGGTTTGGATTTGTACCCGCAAAGACTGTTTGCCATCCACAATGACGACCGTTTGCAAGGCTTGGAAGCCGTAACCGCTTTTAGGGTTGGCAATAAAGTCGTTAAACATCCGCATTTGTGGGCGATACAACTCGTGAATTACGCCTAAGGCTTGGTAACACTCGCTGCGTTCACGCACCAAAATGCGAATTTCCATCAAATTGCATTGTTTGCGGAAGTTTAAACCTTCGCGTTTGCGCTTTTCATACACGCGGAACAGGTTTTTATCCCACGGGAAAATGGATGCAGAAGGTAAAACTTTCTCAATCGCACGGGTAACGTTTTGGATAATGTGTTCGTGGCTTTGTTCGTTTTCGTGCAGGTAAACGTCCAGTGCGTGGCGTAAAATGCGGCTGCGCCACTGGTATAAATTTTGGAAGGAAAGCAATTGCAATTGGCGGCGGATGTCATTCATCCCCATGCGTCGCGCTAAGGGAACATAAATGGCGAAGGTTTCCTCGGCAATGCGGCGACGGGCTTCCGGCTTCATGTTTTCGAGGGTACGCATATTGTGCAAACGGTCGGACAACTTGATTAATACCACGCGGAAATCATCCGTCATGGCGTGCATCAATTTGCGGTAGCTGGCGATGGTGACGGCTTTTTTGGTGGTGAGGAATTCATCCTTTTCCAATTTGGTAACAGCGTCCACCATATCCGCCACGGTTTTACCGAATTGCGCACTTAAATCCGCGTGTTGGATCGGCGTATCTTCCAATACATCGTGCAGTAAAGCTGCACACACGGTATCAGCATCAAGGTGTAAATCTGCCAGAATGTGCGCCACCTCCAGCGGATGGGTGACGTAAGGGGTAACGCCATCTTTACGAAATACCCCTTCGTGCGCGTCGGCAGCGGCTAGAAAAGCACTATAGACTTTACGCACACCCGCTTCGTCCATATAACGTTCGATCATGCGCATCAAATCTTGGGCGCGGAAAATATTCATGGTTCTAATCCTCACCCGCCGCTTATTGCCAGCGTATTTTGTTAATTACTCGTGGCGCAGGGTAATTGTCACCGCTTTGGGTGTTAGTAAGCCGTCAGCAATTTCACGCAAAGCAATAACGGTAGGTTTATCGCCTTCTTCTGGGACTAACGGTTGTGCGCCGTGAGAAATGTCGCGTGCGCGTTTGGCGGCTTTTAAAACCAGTTCAAAGTTGTTTTCGACGTGCGCTAAGCAGTCTTCAACGGTAATACGTGCCATATTTTTCGTGTTTCCAAAGTTAATGGGATTACATTAAGCCGGATTATCCTTGAGGTCAACCCTTGGGAATACTACCGGAAGAAACCGACCAGTTTATAGTGAAGTTCGCCTTTTTGTATAGGGTTCATTAACAAGTTACGCTATGCTTAAACACAGCAGGTTCAGAACCTAGGAGGAGGGATGAGCACTGTGCAAAGCAATAACGATTACACCTTATTAACCTTAAAAATGCGGGATTTAGCGCGTCCGAGCGTGTTGGTGGAAGGCAGCGAAAGTATTCGCCAAACAGCCACCCGTATGACCGAGGAGGATAGTTTCACCGCATTAATTGTTAATGATGGAAAATTATGCGGCATTGTGACGGATCAAAATTTCCGGGTGCGCGTCATTGCCCAAGGGCGGGGTTTAGATGCGCCGATTGCCAGTATTATGACCCCCACGCCATTAACCTTGCCACCTACTGCGGCGGTTTCCGAAGCCTTATTACTTATGGCGAATCACAATATCCGCCACATTCCTGTGTTTGAGCCGTTTACGCAAGCCATTTACGGGGTGGTTGCCGCACCCGATTTATTACGCATTCAAGGGCATAATGCGGTTTACCTGATTGGGGATATTCATCAAGCGCAAGATGTGGCGAGTTTACAGCGTTTGAGTTTGCATTTACCGCAAGCCTTAATTGCAATGGTGCGGAGTAATTTAACCGCGTATCACATTGCGCACGCCTTGAGTTCGATTGGGCAGGCGATTAATCGGCGGTTATTGCAATTGGCGGAACAGCAATTGGGTGCGCCCCCCGTGCCGTATGCGTTTATTGTGGCGGGTTCTTTAGCTCGTCATGAGCAAATCGCCCATTCTGACCAAGATAATGCTTTGATTTTAGGGGATGAATATGTGGAGGCAGAGCACGGGGCGTATTTCACTGCATTGGCAAAATTTGTCAGTGATGGTTTGAATGCTTGCGGTTATGTGTATTGCCAAGGCGAGGTAATGGCGACTAATCCTGCGTGGCGGCAAACGTTATCCGCGTGGAAGGCGTATTTTCGCACATGGCTTGATATACCCCAGCCCAAAGCCCTGCTGTATTGCAGTATCTTTTTCGATTTGCGTTGTTTGTACGGGGATGAAAGCCTGTTGCAGCAATTACAAGCGCAGGTATTGCAAAAAGCCCCCCATAGCCCGTTATTTTTGGGGCACATGGCGGGTAACGCGCTGACGCATACGCCGCCATTGCGGTTTTTCCGAGGGTTTGCGTTGGAAAAAACCGACGCAGGCTGCAAAGTCATGAATATGAAAAAGCGCGGTATTATTCCAATTATTGATTTAGCGCGGGTTTATGCGTTGGCGGCGGGTATTCCCGAATTAAATACGTTTGAGCGTTTGCAGGCGATTGGGGAACGTACCAAGCAAATTCCGGCGGATAGTTTGGCGGATTTGAAAGATGCGTTTGAGTTTATTTGCACGACCCGTTTGCGGCATCAAGCAGGGCAGTTGGAAGCAGGGAAACCCGCTGATCATTGCCTTGTGCCTGAGGAAGTTTCCGCTTTAGAGCAGCGGCATTTACGCGATGCCTTTGCGGTAGTAGCGCAAGCACAGCAGGTTTTATCCCAACAGTATCAAACAGAACATTTTCGCTAAGAGAAGGGGGAGGTCATTATGTTACGCGGTATTACGGCAGAACGGTTGGTGGTGTTGTTTATGCTGGGGTGCGGTTTGTTGAATTTTCCTTTGCTGGCTTTGTGGGATCAGCCGATCAGTATTGGGGGGATTCCGTTATTCCCTGCGGGTTTGTTTTTGGTGTGGTTGGGGCTGATTGCGGCTTTGGCGTGGTTAATGGAAGGTCGGGAACATTAAGGAGCGCGTATGTTATCCAGTAGTTTGGTGATTGGCGCGTCGTTTGTTTACCTGCTGTTGCTGTTTTGGGTGGCATGGTTTGGGGATAAACGCGCCGCGCAGGGGCGATCAATTATCGCTAGCCCGTGGGTTTACGCTTTGTCAATGGCGGTTTATTGCACCGCATGGACGTATTTTGGCAGCGTGGGGCGAGCCGCAACCGCTGGGATATGGTTTTTGCCGATTTACTTAGGGCCGATGTTAGCCATGATTCTGGCGTGGATTGTGGTTAGAAAGATGATTCGCATTGCTAAATCTTACCGCATTACGTCCATTGCGGATTTTATTGCGAGTCGTTATGGGAAAAATCGCGTCTTGGCGGGGTTGGTAACGCTGATTACGTTGGTGGGCATTGTGCCGTACATTGCATTGCAGTTAAAGGCGATTTCCAGTGGGTATGCTTTGCTGACAACTCCGGTGGGAAAACAGCCCGTGGCGGATGTGGCATGGTGGTCGGATAGTACTTTGTACATTGCGTTGGCATTGGCGGGTTTCACGGTGATATTCGGGACACGCCATTTGGATAGTACCGAACGGCACGAAGGCATGGTGGCAGCCATTGCGTTTGAAGCGGTGGTGAAACTGGTGGCGTTTTTAGCCGTTGGTTTGTTTGTGGTGTTTGGGATTTTCCACGGTGTCGATGATATTTTCAGTCGTGCGTTAGCTCAAGAAAACCTGCAAGCCTTGCTGAGCTTTAATCAAGGTAAGCCATTTGCTTACCCGCATTGGTTTGCCTTGATTGTGTTAGCCATGTTGTCGGTGATTTTCCTGCCGCGTCAGTTTCAAATCATGGTGGTGGAAAATGTGGATGAACGCCATTTGAAACGCGCTGCGTGGGTTTTCCCCTTGTATTTGTTGCTGATTAACCTGTTTGTTTTGCCGATTGCGTTGGCAGGTTTGTTGGTGTTTGGGGTGGGGCAGGGAAATGAGGAGTTTTTTGTGCTTTCTTTGCCCTTGGCTTACGGGCAAAACGCGCTGGCATTGTTTGTGTTCGTCGGTGGTTTATCGGCAGCAACGGGGATGGTGATTGTGGAGGCAATTGCGGTTTCTACCATGATTTGCAATGACTTGGTGATGCCGTTGTTGTTTCGTACCCAGCATTTTGCAGGCGGGGGCGATTTGACCGGATTGCTGTTAACGATTCGGCGCGTGGCGATTGTGGGTATTTTATTGCTGGGGTATTTGTATTTCCATTTAGCGGGGGAAGCCTACGCGCTGGTGAGTATTGGTCTGATTAGCTTTGCGGCAGTGGCGCAATTTGCCCCCGCCATGTTAGGCGGTATGTTTTGGAAAGGAGGAACGCGCTTAGGTGTGTTGGTCGGTTTGTTGTGCGGGTTTGCGTTGTGGACTTATACCTTGATGTTACCTTCGTTGGCGAAATCGGGCTGGATGTCGACGGATTTTATTGCCAATGGTTTGTGGGGAATTGCGTGGTTACGCCCTGAACAATTCCTTGGTTTAACGGGGCTGGATAATTTAACCCATTCGTTGTTTTGGAGTTTGTTCGTTAACATCAGCGCGTTTGCAATGGTGTCATTGTGGAAACGCCCTTCTGCCCATGAAACCAGCCAAGCCTTGTTGTTTGTGGATGTGTTTGAACGCACTTCTTCCGCGCATCCGGTTTTTTGGCAGGGGCGAGCGAAAGTAACTGACTTGGAATCGTTGTTAGAGCGGTTTTTGGGGGTGGAAAAAACCCGCCAGTTGTTTAATGACTACGCGCAACGTTTAGGTTTGGTGCGGACAACGCAAATTCCAGCGGATGCGCGGCTGGTGCAATTTGTGGAAATGCAGCTTGCGGGGGCAATTGGCAGTGCTTCGGCGCGGATTATGGTGGCTTCAGTGGTGGAAGAGGAACAACTGGAGCTAGACGATATTATGCGTATTTTGGAAGAAGCCTCGCAGGTACGGGCTTATTCGGTGGAATTGGAGGAAAAATCACGTTCCTTGGAGCAAGCAACGGCAGAATTACGCGCCGCCAATGAGCAACTTAAGAGTTTGGATCGGTTGAAAGACGATTTCATGTCGTCCGTAACGCACGAATTACGCACCCCATTAACCTCGATTCGTGCATTTTCCGAGATGATGTTGGATGATGATGAAATGGCATTAGAGCAACGCCAGCAATTTTTGGGGATTGTGGTCGCGGAAACGGAACGCTTGAGCCGTTTGGTGAATCAAGTGTTAGACATGGCAAAAATAGAAGCCGGGCACGCAGAATGGCACAATAGCGATGTGGATATGCATTCGGTGGTGATGCAAGCGGTGCACAGCATTGCAGGCACGTATCACGAACACGGTGCGGTGTTGGAAGTGCATAGCCACGGTGCGGTTGCGCCGATTCGGGCGGATGCCGACCGTTTAATGCAAGTTATGCTGAATCTGTTAGCCAATGCGGTCAAATTCATTCCGCCCATGACGGGGCGCGTGGACATTTACCTGCATGATGCGGCGGAAGGCGTGACGGTGGAGGTGCATGACAACGGCATTGGCATTGCCTTAGCGCAACAGCAACAAGTATTTGAACGCTTTCGTCAGGCTGGGGAGGCTGACAATCGTCCGCAGGGGACGGGCTTGGGTTTACCCATTAGTCGCCAAATCGTGGAACATTTCGGCGGCAAAATGTGGTTGCAATCTGAGCTAGGGAAAGGGGCTTGCTTTGGCTTCTTCCTACCGCGCATCAGATAAAACTGATTTAAAGAGGAGAGAGGAAAAACCATGAGTAATAAAATTCTCATTGCCGATGATGAGCCAAATATCCTGATTTCGCTCGAATATCTCATGAAACGGGCAGGCTTTGAGGTGCTGGTGGCGCGTGATGGGCAAGAAGCCTTGGATACCATCTTACGTGAACAACCGCGTTTGGTGTTACTCGATGTCATGATGCCGAAAAAAACCGGGCTGGAAGTGTGCCATGCTGTCAGGGCAAATGACGATTGCAAAGGCATTCAAATTCTCATGTTAACTGCCAAAGGGCGTGACACCGACGTTGCCAAAGGGCTTGCGTTGGGGGCGAACGCCTATGTCGTGAAACCCTTTTCGACCAAAGACTTAGTAGAAAAAGTCAAAGTGATGTTAGGGATGGCAGCATGAGAAAGTTTGATTGGCGCATCGCTATCGGTGTGGGCATTGTGGGGCTGGTATGCCTTGTCTGGCTAGCCGTCACGGGCAGTTTAATCTGGGCCGCATTGGCAGATACGGAACGGGCAGCGGTGGTTTCAGCCATTGGACCAAAAGCTGTTTTACTGCTGGTGATGTGGGCTGGCTCGTTATTTGTGGTGGGGGCAGTATTGCGTCAATTGGTGGCGTATTTCATGACTGCACCCGCACGCTTGGCAGAAGATGCACAAGTGCTGTTGGGCACAGACGTAAAACGCCGTTTGGTTGCGCAAGGCAGCATCGAAAACCGTCGCTTAACCGATTTATTTAATCAACTGGTGGATCAGCGCGAAGCCTTGCGTACCGAAATGGATCAGCGCGTGCGTGAAGCTAGCCATAATACGGAGATGGAAAAAAGCCGCCTTGCCGCTTTGATGTCAGAGTTAACCCAAAGCGTGGTGGTGTGTAATCTGGATGGACGCATCCTACTGTATAACAGTCGGGCGCGAATGCAGTTCCGTGCTTTGTCTAAAGCCCCTTCTGTAACGGGTGGCTCGGAATTGATCGGTTTGGGGCGTTCGATTTACAGCGTATTTGACCGCAAATTGGTCATGCACGCGCTAGAAAACATTCAACACCGTTTGCAACGCGGTGCAACTGCACCTACCGCACAATTTGTTACCACCACACAAGCAGGGCAGTTATTGCGGGTGCAAATGGCTCCGGTACGGGCAGTACAAACCCCTGAAACCGATACGGAACGTACCACCGCAGGGCAGGTGCAAACCGCCGAAGAATTAACGGGTTTTGTTTTGATGCTGGATAATATTACCCGCGAGTTTGAAGCAGATTCGGAAAAAGACCGTCTGCTTTACAGCCTGACCGAAGGTAGCCGTGCGGCATTAGCCAATGCGCAAGCCGCGTTGGAAGTGCTGGAATACCCGGACATTGAGGCAGAAATGCGTGAACGTTTACTCAGTGTGGTGCGGGAAGAAATCCACGGGTTAGGGAAACGTATTGATGAAATGCAAACCTCTTCCACCAATACCTTGCGTTCACGCTGGCCGTTGGAGGATATGTTAGGGGCAGACTTGCTCGAAGCCGCCATGCGCCGGATCGAAACCACGGTCAATGTCAAAGCAAGTTGGGATGAAGTCGATACCAGTTTGTGGTTGAAAGTGGAAAGTTTTTCCCTCTTGCAAGCCTTGGTGCATTTAGCGGGGCGTTTGCATGAAGAATGTTTTGTTGCGGAAGTGCAATTGCGTTTAAGCAGTATCGGGCAACGGGCGCAATTGGATTTGTTGTGGACTCCACAAAGCCCTGATATTAAAGCCGTCATGGGCTGGGAAATGGAACAAATTCGGGTAGGCACGGAAACCATGTCATTAACCGTGCAAGACGTGCTGACTCGTCATAGCGGGGATTCGTGGTTTGAACGGGACGCAGACGGTAAACGCGCGTTCTTCCGCTTCCTGTTGCCGTTGGCAGCGCCGCAAGAAGAAATTGCAGCGACGGCATTTTTGCGTAACGAAAGCCGCCCCGAATATTACGATTTCGACCTGTTTAAAAGCAGTGAGCAAAACCACTCGCTGGATGATCGTTTGCTCAGCGATTTGTCTTTCACCGTGTTTGATACCGAAACCACAGGCTTAAACCCCGCTGGCGGTGATGAAATCATTCAAGTGGGGGCGGTACGTATTTTCAACAATAAGCTACTGCATCAAGAATGCTTTGACCAATTGGTTGACCCGCGCCGCCTAATTCCAGCGGTGACGATTCCAATTCACGGCATTACGCAAGAAATGGTGCGGGGGCAGCCAACCATTGAACAGGTATTACCTGCATTCCACGCTTTTGCGCAAGATACCGTGCTGGTGGCGCACAATGCCGCGTTTGATATGCGTTGTTTGGAAGTGAAACAAGCTGCGACGGGGGTTGTGTTTGACCATCCGGTATTGGATACCTTGTTGCTGTCGGCGGTTTTGCACCCCAACCAAGAATCGCACCGCTTGGAAGCGATTGCCGAGCGTTTCAATGTCACGGTTATTGGGCGGCATACCGCAATGGGGGATGCGATTGTGACGGCGGAAGTGTTTATCAAAATGCTACCGTTATTAGCGGAAAATGGCATTCTAACGTTGCGGCAAGCGCGGGAAGCGGCGCAAAAAACCTATTACGCGCGCTTGAAATACTAAGCGTCGCCGCTAGCGGTGGTGAGCACTTGATGCACTTTGCGAAACTGCCCCGGTGTCATGCCGTTGAGTTCGCGGAAGGCACTGTAAAAGCTGGATTGGGTCGCAAAACCCACTTCCAGCCCCACTGATAAAACAGGCATGGAAGGCTTGTCGAGTAACAAGTCTTCCGCCGCTTCCACCCGATATTCGCGGATGTAACGCGCAAAACCTTTCCCCAAGCGTGAATTAATTAACTCTGACAATTGGTGCGGGGTTAGCCCAACACGTTCTGCCAAGGTTGCTAAATCCAGTTCCATGTCTTGGTAAAGCTGTTCTTGATCCATCAAATTGGCTAAGCGGGTTAACATTGCTTCACAATCCACGTTGCCTAATGTAGAAACCGCGTAAGTTTCGCGGGCGGCTTCCACTACATCGGTGGCTAATTGTGGGGTAAGGTGTAGGGCAAAACTAATCAGGAAAAACGCCCCACCAATCGCACTAGCATACCAACTAAAAAACACGGGTTCAGAAATCAAGGGCAATGCCACACCCATGATTAACACCACCATCGCCAATAATATTACACCTGCCAATGCCCATAATTCCTGCCGAAAGTGATTGCGTTGAGCACGTAATGTGTAAACGTTTTTCGCTAGCCACAATAAATAACCTGCACCAATGCCAAATGCCAATGGTAAGGCATAATGAAAAGGTAATAACGGCGCGATTAAAATCGGTAGTAAATGCAATAAATGCTGCGGTTGCGGAGTGAGTTGCGCTTGCAATAACGGTTTGCTGAATAAATAGAAAGTCGGCGCAACACTGTACAACAGCACTTGATAAATGGGGCTGTGAATGAATAATACCCCGTATTGTAAATAAGCAAAATGGGCAAGCTGCAAACCCGTTAAAACGCATAACAGCAAGATTCCCATGCTTTGTGATAACAATTGCCCTTTGTAATTGTCACAGCGGAAATGCACCCCCGCCACTATCGCAGCACTAAATACCGAAAAGCCGATTAAAAGCAGGGCGAGGGTATGCATGGTGTTAACCCTTTGCTGGATCAGTTGGGCTGCATTTCGCATTGGCACGAATCAGCGCGTTAATTTGCGCTTTAGTCAATTTGCCTGTGCTGTGCATGGCTTCATCGGCGATTTCTTGGATGCTTTTTTCCGGTGCGGCACTCGTGGTTGTGGTGTTATCGGTTGGGGTTAAGCCTGCGGTTTTTACCGGGTCGGTGGCATTACAGCCTGTGAGTAATGTGCCAGCGGTTAAGAGTCCAAGACCGACCAGTAGTCGTGCGGAATTTACGTGCATTGGGGATGCCCTCATGTAAGTGGATTTGTTAAGGCAGTAAATACCACATTCTGTCCAGCGAGGCACATTAGGTTTACGAATACGGGCACTTATTACCGATGGGCGGACGTTCCCAAGATTACTTGCTGTGTTTGTAGTTGGTGTAAGATTTGTTCGCCAAATACAAGCAATTGAGCAGGGTTGGAGTGTTGCATTAGATCATAAATAGCTACAGTTTTGTAGGGTGATATATTAAGTCACCCTACAATAAGACCGCTACTATTTTTAATTTTTAAAAAATATTAGCTGGTCAATTTGTTTATTATATCTATCTCAAGAAATGCCCCTATTTCTGAAAGGGCTTTCATCAAATTTGGTGAAATTGAATAGCCTTTTGGGTTTTCAAATTCATTTATTTCACAAACAAT
>CAZJDN010000016.1:0-26206 GCA_964544775.1 uncultured Thiothrix sp. | reverse complement strand
CTGCGATGGGTTTTTCAGCTCCTTGAATGAAGCGTCCCAGTGCTTTCTGGGCGTTATCGGTCAGTGTGATCATTGGCATTGTCTCCCATTGCTATACGTGTTTACTGGGATAAAGCAAAGCCTGTGCCAAGTGTTTTATGCTATGATTTATAAGCAGTTTTTGCCCTTGTGGTGCGGTGGATGTTAGGTTTGAAACATACGCTTTAGGGGGCTTGTGTCGGTAAGCAGACACAGCACCTGTCGTAAATCGTCTGACAAGCTAACGGAATCTTGCGAGAATGCTATGCTTTCCATTCGTGAAGTCATGCTATGCCTGATGTATTACCTTATTTGCGTGCGGACTTGATTGCAGCCGGGCAATTTTTCCATGCGCGTGGTTGGGTTCCTGCTACTAGCAGTAACTTTTCGGCACGTTTGAATGCGCAAGAAATCCTTGTGACCCGTTCGGGGCAACACAAAGGGCGATTAGATGAAAACGGTTTCTTGCGGGCAGATTTAAACGGTGTCTCCTTAGAAGAAGGGAAACGCCCGTCGGCGGAAACGGGTTTGCACGCGCTCATGTATCGGCGCGATGCAACGCTGGGGTGTGTATTGCATACCCATTCGGTGAATGCGACGGTGTTGTCGATGCGCTTGGATACGGTGGTGTTTGAGGGCTACGAAGTGCAAAAAGCCTTTCCGGGGGTGACATCGCACGAAAGTCGGTTAACGATTCCCGTATTTCCCAATAATCAGGATATTCCGGCATTGGCGGCGCAAGTGGATGCGTATTTAACCCAACATCCGGCAACGGTGGGGTATTTGATTCGTGGGCATGGCATGTATACCTGGGGCGAATCGGTGGAAGATACCCTCCGGCACGTTGAAGCGTTAGAATTCCTGTTTGAGTGTTATTACCGACAATTATTGTTAGGTTAGGGATAAGGCAATGAGTGAATTGAAAATTTACGCGGACACCAATCCGCACGCAGCACAAACGTTTACCGATTACGCCACCATTAGCGATTTGCTTTTGGCGCAAGGGGTACGTTTTGAGCGTTGGAATGCAGGGGCGTTGTTGACTGATCAATCGACCCAAGATGAAATCATTACGGCTTACGGGGCGGACATTAACCGTTTAATGTTGGAACACGGTTTCCAAAGCGTGGATGTAATCAATATGAACCCCGCGCACCCCGACAAAGCAGCCTTGCGCCAAAAGTTTTTAAATGAACACACCCATTCCGAATTTGAAGTACGTTTCTTTGTGGATGGGGAAGGGCTGTTCTTCCTGCATTTAGGCGATAAGGTTTACAGCGTGCTGTGTGAACAAGGCGATTTGATTAGCGTTCCGGCAGGGGCAACGCATTGGTTTGATATGGGTGAAAACCCGCAGTTTACTTGCATCCGTTTGTTTACTAACCCAGAAGGTTGGGTGGCAAACTTTACGGGTAGTGACATTGCGCAACGTTTCCCTAAACTGGAAAACTAATGAGCATTAAAGCCATTTTGACCGACATTGAAGGCACGACGACCAGTCTTTCCTTCGTTAAAGACGTGTTGTTCCCGTATGCGGATCAACACCTGCACGATTTTGTGGTAGCGCATCGCCAAGACCCTGCGGTGGCGGCATTGATTGAAGCGGTACGCCACGAAGTCGATAACCCCGTTTTGTCATTAGCCGAAGCCATTGCGCAACTGCGTGAATGGATTGCGCAAGACAAAAAAGTTACCCCGCTGAAAGCCTTACAAGGTTTGATGTGGGAGGAAGGCTACCGCCAAGGCGATTTCACAGGGCACGTTTACGCCGATGCCGTACAGCACTTACGCCAATGGTACGCGCAAGGGTTGCGTTTGTATGTGTATTCTTCCGGCTCGGTATACGCGCAGAAATTGTTGTTTGGCTATTCCGACGCAGGGGATTTAACGCCGTTATTCAGCGGTTATTTTGATACGCAAATCGGGCATAAGCGCGAAGCCGCCGCGTATGTAAAAATCGTTGCCGCAGTGGGTTTACCCGCCGAGGAAATACTTTTCTTGTCTGATATTCGTGAGGAATTGGATGCCGCACAGCAAGCGGGGATGAAAACCTGTTGTCTGGTGCGTGAGAGCCAATCGACGGATGGTCTGCAACACCCGTGGGTAACGGATTTCAATGCCATTATCCTTGACGCAATGTAAGCAAACACGGACTCATTACTGACTATGACAATCTTCCCCATTATTCTCGCAGCGGGTCAAGGGACTCGGATGCGTTCCGCTTTACCCAAAGTGTTACATCCCGTTGCAGGCAAAGCCATGCTGCAACACGTTGTTGATGCGTGCGCGGCTTTGGAGGCGCGTGCAATGGCAGTGGTGTATGGGCATGGCGGTGAATTAGTCCGTGAGCGCATTACGGGCAATCATTTACATTGGGCATTGCAAGCCGAGCAAAAGGGTACAGGTCATGCGGTGGCGCAAGCGATGGATTTGATCGCAGCGGATGACATTGTGCTGGTGGCTTACGGCGATGTACCGCTGATTCGTCCGGCAACCTTGCAGCGTTTGGCGCAAGGGTTACAAAACGCGGCATTGTGTATTTTAACCACGGAACTCGCCAATCCTACAGGTTATGGGCGGATTGTGCGCAATGCGCAAGGGTACGTCCAAGCCATTGTCGAAGAAAAAGATGCAAGTGAGGTGCAGCGGCAGATTCGGGAGGTGAATACAGGTTTCATCGCCGCGCGAGGTGCGGATTTGCAACGTTGGTTACAACAATTAACCCCGCAAAATGCGCAAGGGGAATATTACCTTACCGATTGCGTCAGCTTAGCCGTTGCCGAAGGCGGCAGCATTAATACCGTTTTGTGCCACGATCCGGTAGAGGTGGAAGGGGCGAATAACCGCGTGCAATTGGCACGTTTGGAACGCGCTTGCCAACAACGTCAAGTGGAAAGCCTGATGTTAGCGGGTGTTACCTTGGCTGATCCGGCGCGTGTCGACATTCGGGGTACGGTAGAAACAGGGCAAGACGTTTTCATCGACATTAACGTGCTGCTGTTGGGTAAGGTCAAACTCGGTGCTAACGTCATTATTGAGCCAAACTGCATTATCGAAAATGCGGAAATCGGCGATAACGTCCACATTAAAGCCAATTCCGTCCTTGAAGGCGTGGTCGTAGCAGCGCAATGTGATATAGGCCCGTTTGCCCGTTTGCGCCCCGGTACGGTGTTGGCAGAAAAAGCCAAGATCGGCAATTTCGTCGAAACCAAAAAAGCCCGTATTGGCAAAGGCAGCAAAGTAAGTCACCTCAGTTACATTGGTGATACCGAAATGGGGGCGGAGGTAAACATTGGTGCAGGCACAATTACCTGCAATTACGACGGGGTAAACAAGCACAAAACCACAATTGGCGATAATGTGTTTGTCGGCTCGTGTACGCAATTAGTCGCACCTGTCGACATTGGTGCAGGGGCAACCATTGGTGCGGGTTCAACCATTACCAAAACAGCACCCGCAGGTGAATTAACCCTATCGCGGGCAAAACAAATGACTTTGAAAGGCTGGGCGCGTCCCGTTAAGGAGCAAAAATAATGTGTGGTATTGTCGGGGCAGTTGCCCAACGTCCGGTGGTGGACATTTTGTTGGAAGGCTTACGTCGTTTGGAATACCGTGGTTATGACTCCTCTGGGGTTGCGGTGGTACGCGACAGCGGTGATTTAGTGCGCAGTCGGGCTGTGGGAAAAGTGGCTGCTTTGAGCGCACGGCTGGCAGATGAACCGATTGATGGCACGTTAGGCATTGCGCATACCCGTTGGGCAACGCACGGTGTTCCGGCAGAACGCAATGCACACCCGCATTTCAGCGGTGAATGGGTCGGTTTGGTACACAATGGCATTATCGAAAATCACGTTGAATTGCGGAATAAATTGCGTGAAACGGGGTTTGTATTTACTTCCGATACCGATACCGAAGTGGTCGCGCATTTAATCGAAGTCTTCCGGCGGCAAGGGCTGAGTTTGCTGGATTGCGTGCTGGCGGCGCGGTGTGAATTGCACGGTGCGTATGCATTGGCGGTCATTTCCCCCAATGAACCAGACACCCTCATTGTGGCACGTCAAGGTAGCCCGTTAGTGATTGGCTTGGGTATTGGGGAAAACTTTATCGGTTCGGATATTCAAGCCATGCTACCCGTGACTAGCCGTTTTATTTACCTTGAAAACGGTGACGTAGCACGCATTACGCGGCATAAAGTTGAGATATTTGATGTAACGGGGGCGAAAGTTGAGCGTCCGGTAAAAGAATCCAGTTCCAGCCTGTTTGCGGCGGATTTGGGGGGCTACCGCCATTTCATGCTCAAGGAAATTTTCGAGCAACCGCAATCTGTCGCAGCTACGTTGGAAAATCGTCTGGGTGCGGATCACGTTTTACCCTGCTTACACGGCATTCCCGATGCAATGGAACGCTTGGCGCAAGTCGAGGAAATCCAAATCATTGCCTGCGGTACGAGTTACCACGCGGGGCAAGTAGCGCGTTATTGGATCGAAGCCAATACCGACATTCCGTGTCAGGTGGAAGTGGCGAGTGAATACCGTTACCGCCGCCAACCGCCGCGCAAGAATATGCTGTTTGTGACCATTTCCCAATCCGGCGAAACCGCAGATACTTTAGCCGCGTTGGAAAAGATCAAGGAAAACAATGGCTGTTTAGCAACCTTGACCATTTGCAACGTGCCGGAAAGTTCGCTTACCCGCGAATCGGATATGGCACTAATGACCGTCGCTGGGCCGGAAATTGGGGTTGCTTCCACCAAAGCCTTTACTACGCAATTGGTTGCGTTGCAGACCTTAATGGCGTTGTTAATGCAAGCCAAAGGCGCGGATGCGGCAAAAGTCGCACAAATTGTTGCCGATTTGCGTAAATTGCCTGCGTTAGTGGAACAAGCACTGGATTTAAACCCCGCGATTGAGAAACTGGCGGAATGTTTCCTTGAAAAACACCACGCGCTATTTTTAGGGCGCGGCGAGCTTTACCCGATTGCAATGGAAGGGGC
Organism: uncultured Thiothrix sp.; assembly: GCA_964544775.1. Taxonomy (GTDB): domain Bacteria; phylum Pseudomonadota; class Gammaproteobacteria; order Thiotrichales; family Thiotrichaceae; genus Thiothrix. Next base: position 21,195 of record CAZJDN010000016.1, on the reverse strand, counting down.
ACTGAAACTCAAGGAAATTTCCTACATCCATGCCGAAGCCTACCCCGCAGGGGAATTAAAACACGGTCCATTGGCATTGGTGGATAGCGAAATGCCGATTATTACGGTTGCCCCGAATACGGCATTGCTGGAAAAACTTAAATCCAACTTGGAAGAAGTGCGTTCACGCGGCGGGGTGTTATACGTGTTTGCGGATCGTGATGCGCAGATTCAAACTGCCGATAACCTGCATGTGCTGGAAATGCCGCACGTACCAGAATTACTCGCGCCGATTGTTTACACCATTCCGTTACAGCTTTTGTCCTACCATGTGGCAGTGCAAAAAGGTACGGATGTGGATAAACCCCGCAACCTCGCTAAGTCCGTAACCGTCGAATAGTATTAAAGAAACCTATAATGGAGGGGGTTCAGTATTGAATCCCTTTTATGCTCCCACCTTAATATTTCAGTATAATCTTATATTCTAATTAACCAGCGGCATTGTCCGCTGGTTTCTTTTTAGGGTTAAGAGAAATCGCTAGGGGAGGAGAGCAATAGAATGGGTCATTGGTTACGGGCATTGTTAACGGACTGGAAAGACCGTTTTACACCTTATAAAGATTGGATCGGCGAATTACGCAACCCTGAGGTATTAAAAGCAGACGTAATTGCGGGGACAACCAGTGCGCTGGTGTTAGTACCGCAATCAATGGCGTATGCGCAATTGGCGGGTTTGCCTGCGTACATTGGGTTGTATGCTTCCTTTTTACCGTTGATTGTAGCGGCATTGTTTGGTTCATCGCGGCAATTGGGCAGTGGTCCGGTGGCGTTGGTGGCATTAATGACAGGGGCGGCGTTACAACCGTTTGCGATTCAAGACATCAATACTTACGTGCTGTACGCAGGCTTTTTGGCACTGATTATGGGTGTATTCCAATTGTTGTTGGGGTTGTTTCGTTTAGGGGTATTGGTTGACTTTTTATCCCATCCCGTGATTTTAGGTTTTACCAATGCGGGGGCGTTAATCATTGCCACTTCGCAACTGGATAAATTGTTGGGCGTGAGCGTTCCACGTACTGCGCACCAGTACGAAATGGTGTGGGAAGTCTTAAAAGCCTTGCCCCATTTACACCTGCCCACAATGGGGTTTGGGGTGTTATCGCTGATTGCATTGATTGCGATTAAAAAACGCTTCCCGTACTGGCCGAATATTTTGATTGTGGTTACGTTGGCAACGTTGGCTTCGTGGCTGATGGGATATGATGCAATGGGGGGGAAGGTCGTGGGTAAGATTGAAGCCCAGTTACCCGGTTTGCAGATTCCATCGATTAGTCCAGAGCATTTACGCGCCTTAATTAGCTCCGGTATTGTTATGTCGCTGTTAGGTTTTGTGGAAGCCATTTCTATCGCCAAAGCAATGGCATCACAAACCCGTCAACGTTTATCCGCCAACCAAGAATTAGTCGGGCAAGGTTTGGGGAATTTAGTCGCGGCGTTTTTCCAAGGGCAGCCGATTTCAGGCTCGTTTTCGCGTTCGGCAGTAAACTTTTCCGCAGGGGCAATGACTCCGTTTTCTTCCATTGTGACAGGGTTGTTGGTTGCCATTTCTTTATTGTTCTTGGTGGATTTACTGTATTACCTGCCGTTGTCGACGTTGGCGGCGGTTATTTTTGCCTCGGTCTTGAACCTGATTAAGATTGCTCCGGTAAAACGGGTCTGGCGTGTGGAACGCCACGACGGTTTGGTGGCAGTTGCTACTTTCTTTACAACCTTGTGGGTTGCGCCGCAGTTGGAAAAGGGTATTTTTGTCGGGGTGGTTTTATCCTTAGGGTTATTTTTGTACCGTACCATGAGCCCGAATTTGGTGGAAGTGGCGAAACATGCCGATGGTTCAATGCGGGATGCGGTAGCACACAAGCTCAAAACCAGCGAAACGGTGTCGGTATTCCGCTTTGATGGGGATTTGTATTTCGCTAATACAGGGTACATGGAGGGTAAATTACTCAACAACATTGCGAAAAAGCCCAAGTTAAAAGTTGTGGTATTGGATATGGAATCCATTGACCAAGTAGACTCCACGGGCGAAGAAATGCTGGAAAAGCTGGCGGATCGTCTCAAAGTGGTGGGTATCGAATTTTACCTTGCACGGGTTAAAATGCGCGTTTACCAAGCCTTTCAGCGTTCCGGTTTGGCGGAACACATCGGTGAAGAACGTTTCTTCCGCGAACGGAAATACGCGCTGCGGTACGCCAAGGAACGTTTGGGGGATGACATCGACGTAGAGCCGCTGTTGCGTTATACGCCAGCAGAAGCCACGTAAGTTACTTTTTACAGTCAGAACAAGCCACTGCGGTGGCTTTTTCTTTGGGGAATACACACGATGGCAACGATTAAAGTCTTGTTTTTCGCCAGTTTGCGCGAACAGTTGGGGAAAGGGGAAATAGCTTTCACCGCCGATTTCCCTCTGAGTGCATTGCAAGTATGGCAACAATGCAGCGGGGAAATGCAGTTACCCACGAATGTGCTGATTTCCCTTAACCACGAGTACGCCAGCTCCACTAGCCTCGTGAATGCAGGGGATGAGCTTGCCTTTTTTCCACCCGTGACAGGAGGTTAGCAGCATGTTGCAGATTGCACTTAGCCCAACGCCGTTTGAACCGTGGCAATACCTCGCGGATTGGCAAGTTGCCCACAAACACAACGATGCGCGTTCGGGGGCAAATGCGGTATTTGTTGGCAATATGCGCGACTTCAATGAAGGCGATAGCGTAAAAGGGATGTTTTTAGAACATTACCCCGGCATGACAGAACGGCAACTACAGCAAATCGCGCAAGCAGCAATGGAAAAATGGCAGCTTGACGATGCGTTAATTGTGCACCGTGTGGGGGAAATTCTACCTAGCCAACCCATTGTTTTGGTTGCGGTGTGGTCTGCGCACCGGGCTTGCGCGTTTGAGGCGTGTCGGCACATCCTAGAAATCTTGAAACACAACGCACCCTTTTGGAAAAGGGAAACGTTGCTGGATGATTCAAGCCGTTGGGTTGCGCAGAATACACCCGCGTAACTTTGGGCTAATCCATTGGTACGTGAATGACGGTATCGGCTTCGGTTTCGACGCGGAAGAGGGTTTCCTTGATTTTATGATCCAGTTGAATCGTGGCGCGGTATTGCCCCGCAGGTAAGAAAACCGTGCCACTGTGGCGTGGTAAGACGGCTGCCGGATTACGTGGGTCGTTGATGTTAAAAATAACCCAGTTAACGCCTTGCAACGCAGGTTGACCATTGAGTGTTGCAACCAGCTTAACCCGATTGATTGCATTGGCATAAGCCGTTTGGAGTGAACCTACGCTTGTTGCCAGCAGCAAAACCAGCCCCGATGAAACAAAAATACCGGAATAACGTGTCGCCATGTCATTCCTCCTTAACACTTAGTTGTTGCTCTATAAATCGTCTACCCACACGAATTCAGGCGAGTATCAGTGAATCCACGGGGTTAAAATCGGTTTGTGTATAAAAGTTAATCATGAATATGGGGAAATGTACAGCGCGAAATTACGCATGATTCCACTCGCCTGATTTACCGCCTGACTTATGCAACAGACGAATCGCTTCCATCGACATACCTTTATCAACTGCTTTGCACATATCGTAAATCGTCAGTAATGCAACTTGGACAGCGGTTAAGGCTTCCATTTCCACCCCCGTTTGCCCATGTGTTTCCGCTCGCACTTGGCAATGTATCATGGTGGGCATTTGTTGGATGGTAAAGGTTACGTCTACATGGGTGAGAGCGATAGGGTGGCATAAGGGAATGAAATCAGCCGTTTTCTTTGCTGCCATAATGCCTGCAATGCGAGCGATGCCTAGAACATCGCCTTTTTTGTGATTGCCTTGCAGGATTTTTTCCAGCGTTGCTGGAAGCATCTGAATGCTGCCTCCAGCAATGGCGACACGCTTAGTCGATTGCTTGTCGCCCACATCAACCATGTGAGCTTCGCCTTGGGTATTAAAATGGGTCAGCTCATTCATCGGCAGTTACGGCGTTTTGTTCGCAGGCGTTGCTGGCAGTGTTGGTGTTGCCGCTGCATCTGGAGTCGCGGCGGGAGCAGCGGCAGCAGGTGGGGCAGCAGGCGTTGCCCGATTTTGTACCAAGTCCATTCCTTTGAGAATGTTTAAGGCTTCAAACAGTTGATAATCCTCTTCTGCTAAACCGCCTTTGCCTTTAGCGTCTTTTGCCTCTGCTGGTTTGGCTTTATCCGTCGTGCTATCCGCAGGTGCAGCACTGCCGTCCGGTGTGGCGGGTGGTGTTGCTTCCGGTTTAGCAGGTTCAGCCGCTGGTTTATCTTCCGCTTTGCTATTGGGGTTTGCCAAATGCTTGCTTAAATCCGCTTCAGAAAGTGGGTCAAAAGTGCTGTCTGTGTCGTCTGTCGCACCTTTTACTTTCAGCGTTTGTAATGCGATGTCAGGTTTAATCCCTTCCGCTTGGATGGAACGACCCGAAGGCGTGAAATAACGTGCAGTGGTGAGTTTGACCGCAGTTTTTTCATCCAGTGGTAAGACGGTTTGTACTGAGCCTTTACCAAAGGTTTTTTGCCCAACAATCAATGCGCGTTTTTGGTCTTGCAGTGCGCCCGAAACAATTTCGGAAGCAGAGGCAGAACCTTGGTTTACCAACACGACAATGGGTGCGCCATTGATGACATCGCCTTTATTGGCGGTATATTCCATTTTGGCATCGGGTACACGCCCTTCGGTGTAAACGATTTTGCCTGATTCTAAGAAGGCATCAGAAACACCTACCGCTGCATTTAATACGCCGCCGGGGTTATTACGCAGGTCAAGGACTAAGCCACGCAGATTGCCTTTGTTGTCTTTTTTCAGGTTTTCAATCGCTTCGAGTAAGGCTTCCGTCGTTTTGGCTTGGAAGCTGGTAATGCGTACATAGCCATAACCGGATTCCAGCAACCGACTTTTAACGCTTTTGACTTGGATAATGGCGCGTTTGAGGGTGACTTTAAACGGTTTGTCTTTGCCTTCGCGGACAATCATCAGGTCAATGTTCGTATCCGGTTTACCCCGCATCCGTTTTACTGCGTCATTCAGGCTCATGCCTTTCACGGGGGTTTCATCCAGACGAATAATTAAATCGCCTGCTTGTAAGCCTGCTTTTTGTGCGGGAGTATCGTCAATGGGAGAAATGACTTTGACGAAACCGTCTTCCATACCGACTTCAATGCCTAGACCACCGAATTCACCGCTCGTACCCACTTGCAGCTCTTTGTATTCTTCCTCATCCAAATAGGCTGAGTGCGGGTCAAGCCCGTTTAACATGCCGCGAATAGCGTTGGTCATGAGGTCTTTATCCTTGACCTCTTCGACATAGCTTTCCTTAATGCGAGAATACACTTCGGAAAATTGTTGTAACTCTGTCAGCGGGGGGGCTGCTTCGACGGTTTGTCTGAAAGCAAAAACATTCAGACTAATGCTGGTTGTAACCCCAATTACCATTCCAGCCATTGTGCCAGCAAGAATGCGGTAGCGTGTATGCATAAATCTCTTTCTCCGGTTTTTTTGAACTGCCTGCTTCCTTGTAGACAGGTTTGTTCTTGTTGCGGCTTAAGTACCGCTATGCTGGGCGTAAGTGTACCATTCTATAGCTGAATTGCACTTTTATGTTGGCGTAAAAAACCGACGGTTAACACCTTTTAATGACACCAACGGGCAGGATTTTGGGGGGCTGTACCCTGACGAATTTCAAAATACAAACCGTCTTGATTTTGTCCGCTGGAGTTGCCTACCGCTGCAATGGTTTCGTTTGCACCAACGATACTCCCTTCTTTTTTGTACACGGCGCGGTTATACCCGTAGAGGCTGAGGAACTTATTATCATGTTCCAAAATGATTAAATGCCCGTAACCGTCCATCCAACCTGCGAATACCACTTTACCGCGTGCGACGGCTTTGACTTTTGTTCCGCCAGCGGCGGCAATGACAACGCCTTTCCATTGTTGTTTTTCATTGCGTTGCGAACCAAAGGGGTGAATGATTTTGCCGCTGATAGGCCAAGAAAGCCCCCCTTTTAAGCTCGAAAACGGCTTATCGGGCGTAAAGCTCGCTGTTACCGGAATGGCTGTCGGGTTGGGTTTTGTCGCTGCTTTATCGGGTTTGTCGGTAATGGGGGCTGGCGCGGGTGTTTTATCGTTTTTGTTGTCACTGGGTTGGGTTGCAATGTGATCAACGAATTGCTGTAAAGTTATATCATCCGCGCGTAATTTATCCAGTTGCTTTTTCTTGGTGCGAATGTCGCCGTTTAATTTCGTCAAGCTGCTAGAACGTGTCGAAAGTGTGCCCTCAATATCGGCTTTTTGTTGTTCCAATTGCTTATTCAAGTTTTGCAAATTGCGCTGATTTTTATCGATGGTATCGCGTAATGGAATAATGTCTTCCAAGGTTTTTTGAATGCGTTGGATACGTGTTACGCGGTTTTTATTCAAATACTCCAAATAACGGATAGTGCGGCTAATGTCCGACGGGTCATCTTGACGTAACAGTAAGCGCAAATAGGACTGTTCTCCCGCTGCATACAAGGCTTGCAGTTGTTGCGCTAACCCAGAACGCTGGGCATCCAAGTCAGCGTCTAGCTTCAGCTTTTTGGTATTAGCCGCTTGCAACTTAACTTGCGTGTCTTCGATGGCTTGTTCGGTTTGAAAATATTGTTGGGAAACCTCACCAAGCTTTTTTTCTAAACGGGTAATTTCAGCTTCTGCCGCGTCCGATTCCGCTTGTTGGGAATCAAGACTGTTCGTAAGCTGGCTAATTTCACGTTGTAACTGCGCTGGGTTTTTTGCTTCCGCAGCTTGTATTAGCCCCGCAGCTAGCAACAACATCATGGGTATATATGGATAAAGTTTCATCCGCTGATCGGAATTCCGAGTAGTTATACGTAAGGAAGTCTACCATAAGATACAAAAGCCGTTGTATTGGTTCAATTTGCCAAAGAATATTCATGGCAGCGCGATAGACTTGGGGTAAAAGCCCCGTGAATATCCGGTTTGGCGTGACACCTACCGGGGCAAGCTATATTATTCTATTGGTTTATACTAATATGCTGGAACTATCCCATCTATACTAAGGGGGGAAGTTTGGGAACTTTTCATGATTCTGGACAATGACACAATGGGAACGATGGCACTCGGTAATAACTGCGATTTCACGATTGAAGATATGCTGGTCAAGGAAGAAGATATTGACCGTGCCTCACGCTCACTGAAAGCAATTTCGCATCCGCTGCGGTTAAAAATCCTGTGTGTATTGGGTGATAAAGAAGTCAGCGTACAAGATATTGTTGACCATGTTGGCACGTCGCAAAGTAACATTTCCCAACACTTAGCCATTTTGCGCGACAAAGGTATTCTAGCCTCGCGTAAGGATGCCAACCGCGTGTATTACCGCGTAGGTGATTACCGTACATTGCGTTTGATTAGTATGATGCAGGAAGTTTTTTGTACTGCTCCGCATTGACTATCGCTTCATCTTGGTGAAATTTCTCTTTTCGGGGGTTTACGCCATTCTTCGGGGTGTATATCTTTAGCTCCTCTTTTTAAGCAAAAGGCTCAGTGTGGAAGAGTATCTTGTTTTCGCCCGTAACCATTCAATGCTCATTATGGGCTTGGTGGCTATCATTGGCTTGATTATCTGGACGGAATTTGGTCGTCTTACACGTAAATTCAAGCAAGTTTCCCCAACGCAAGCCGTGCAATTGCTGAACCGTGACGATTCGGCAGTATTGGATGTGCGCGAAGAGGCGGAAGTGCGTGCAGGTAAAATCAAAGGCGCACGTCATATTCCGCTCGCGCAGTTAAAATCACGCATGGCAGAGTTGGAAGCGTTGAAAACCAAGCCATTGTTGGTTTATTGCCGCAGCGGTAATCGTTCAGCGCACGCTTGCAGCTTACTGACGCACGCAGGTTTTCAAGATGTCAGCAACTTAGCTGGCGGCATTGTCGCGTGGGAATCGGCTAATTTACCGTTAGCAAAACGATGAGCCAACCCTCTATAAAAATGTATACAACCCGTTACTGCCCGTATTGCACACGGGCGCGGGCTTTGTTGCAACGCAAAGGCGTGGTCGTCACCGAAATTGATGTCGGTTTGGATGCCGCTTTGTGGGATGAAATGGAAGCTATCAGTGGGCGCGATACCGTGCCACAAATATTTATCGGTGATTTGCATATTGGCGGTTATGACGACATGGCTGCATTGGATATGGCAGGTCAACTGGATGCCTTACTTTTTAATACCAACCCAGTTTAAGGGGCATAACCCATGAGTACAGAACAACAAGAACAGCAATTTATTATCCAACGCATCTACGTGAAAGATGTGTCGTTTGAAGCACCGAATTCCCCCAGTATGTTTACGCAAGAGTGGAATCCAGATACCAATCTTGACCTGAACACACAAGTAAATCCCTTGGGTGGCAATAACTACGAAGTGGAATTGTCGATCACCATTACCGTCAAAAGCTCCGATAAAACCGCGTTTTTGGTCGAAGTCACCCAAGCCGGGGTGTTCTTCATCACAGGTTACGAGCAAGATCAAGTTAACCATTTGTTGGCGGCTTATTGCCCAAATATTTTGTTCCCGTATGCGCGTGAAGTGATTGCTAGCCTTGTCTCGAAAGGCAGTTTCCCAGAATTACACCTGTCACCGATTAACTTTGATGCTTTGTATGCGCGTCGTTTGCAAGAAGAACAAGCAAATGCCGCCGCCCAAGCCGAGGTTGCAGTGTGACATTAGCTAAAATCCAGTCTATTGCCGTTTACGGTGGAGGTTCGTGGGGAACTGCGTTAGCCTTGCAATTAGCGCGTAATGGGGTGGATGTGCTGCTCTGGGACATTAGCCCAGAGCATATTGTAACCCTTCAGCAACAGCGCAGTAATCAACGTTACCTACCGGGGATTCCGTTCCCTGATAACTTGCGCTGTTCTAGCGATTTAGTAGAAGTTGCGCGGTCTTCCGCTTACCATTTGCTGGTGATTCCTAGCCACGGCTTTCGCAGTTTGTTGCAACAGCTTGCACCGTTACTAACGGCACAAGATGCGGTGCTGTGGGCAACGAAAGGTTTGGAACTCACGTCCGGTAAATTACTGCATGAGGTATTGGAAGAAGAAATACCGCAATGCAAAGCCTATGGCGTGGTTTCGGGACCGACGTTTGCTACCGAAGTAGCGCACGATTTACCTACTGCGATGACGGTAGCAGCCACCACTCAAGCCCTAGCGCAAGTAACGGCAGCGGCTTTCCAAGGTGCAAATTACCGCGTTTACCTCAGCACGGATATTATTGGGGTGGAACTTGGCGGTGCGGTGAAAAACGTGCTAGCCATTGCCGCAGGGATATCTGACGGTTTGGGTTTCGGGGCGAATGCACGGGTCGCGCTGATTACGCGCGGCTTGGCAGAAATGCTGCGTTTAGGAACAAAACTCGGTGCGCAAGCGGAAACCCTCATGGGCTTGGCAGGTATGGGTGATCTGGTACTGACGTGTACCGATAACCAATCACGTAACCGTCGTTTGGGGTTAGCTTTAGGGCAAGGCAAAGACCGCGATAGCGCGATTGCCGACATTGGGCAGGCGGTAGAAGGTGCAAAATCCGCGCTGTCGATTGGCAAACTGGCGCAATCCGCTGGAGTGGAAATGCCCATTTGCCAACAAGTTTACCGCATTCTTTATGAGCAATTTTCCCCCCACGACGCGGTGGAAGAATTGCTTTCGCGTGACATGAAAGCAGAGTTCTAAGGGCATGACAGCACCCACTTATCGCATCGGTATCGTGATGGATCACATCCGTACCATCAACATCAAGAAAGACAGCACTTTTGCCATGATGTTGGAAGCCCAACGCCGTGGGCATTCGCTGTTTCATATCCTGCAAGGGGATATGTTTGTCGATAATGGGGTGGTATGGGCACGGATGCAGCCTGTAACGGTGCAGGATGACCCTTCCGGCTGGTATCAGTTCGGGGAAGAAGTCATTCGCCCGTTGCACGAATTAGCTGCTGTACTCATGCGTAAAGACCCGCCGTTTGACATGGAGTACATTTACAGCACTTATTTGCTGGAATTGGCACAAAAGCAAGGCTGTTTGGTGGTGAATCGCCCTGACAGTATTCGTGCGGCGAATGAAAAACTGTTTGCGACGTGGTTTCCGCAATTTTGCCCACCGACCCGCGTTACCCGTGATATGGGTTTGATCAAAGCCTTCCTTGCCGAGCAGCAACACATCGTGGTGAAACCGCTCGACGGCATGGGCGGTTCAATGATTTTCCAGGTTCGCCAAGATGACCCGAATCGCAATGTGATTCTGGAAACCATTACCGCACACGGTACGCGCACAGTCATGGCGCAACGTTTCTTGCCCGAATACAAACAAGGTGATAAGCGTATTTTGCTCATTGATGGCGAACCGTTCCCGCACGCTTTGGCGCGTATTCCAGCGGAAGGCGAAGCGCGGGCAAACTTAGCAGCAGGTGGTACGGGCGTGGGGCACGATTTGACCGCACGCGAATACGAAATTTGCGCGGCACTCGCACCCGTGTTACGTGAAATGGGTTTGTTATTCGTAGGGTTGGATGTGATTGGCGATTACGTCACTGAAATTAATGTGACTAGCCCGACGTGTATTCGTGAGTTGGATAAGATTTACCATGCGAACATTGCCAGCTTGCTGTGGGATGCCCTCGAACGCAAGCTGGCAGGTTGAACCTTAAACGGTTTCGCGCAGCATTTTAAACAGTTCATCCTTTAAATGCAGGCGTTGAAATTTCAAACCTTCAACGAAATCATCCGCATGAACCTCAATTTCCTGCTCAATACGGTGCAGTTGCGCATCCACATCATGGTATTGATCAAACAGGCGGGCGAAATGCCGATCTTCCATTTTCAGCGTATGAATTTGCTCTTTGTATTCAGGGAATTCGGTTGCCAGATCGTGTGACTCGCCAAACATGCATTGTCTCCTTTATTAACTTATCAGCAGGTTAACACGATGTTGGCGTATGAATAGTGAGGAAAGTCAAACTCCGTTCAGTGTCCTAGTCTATATCTGCTAGAATTGCCTTTTCCGCATTCTTTAGGAGCAACGTGTGAAAGCAAGGGTCAAATGGCTGGATAACATGAGCTTTGTCGGCGAATCTGGCAGTGGGCATTCCGTGGTAATGGACGGTCCACCCGAATTAGGCGGTCGCAATTTAGGCGTGCGCCCAATGGAAATGCTGTTACTGGGTTTGGGCGGTTGTTCTTCCTTTGACGTAATCCTGATTTTGCAAAAGTCCAAGCAAGCCGTGACCGATTGCGAAGTAGAGATTACTGCAGAACGCGCTGCCACTGAGCCAAAAGTGTTTACCCGTATCCATTTACATTTTATTGTCAAAGGGCATGAATTAGCGGCAGAAAAAGTTGAACGAGCGATCCGCTTATCGGCTGAAAAATATTGTTCCGCTTCCATTATGTTAGGCAAAACGGCTGAAGTAACCCACGACTTTGAAGTACGCCCCGCCGATTAAATGCATAATTTCACTTGCACGCGGGGGCGTTGTTTTGCATAGTTCGCATCCATGCTGATTGACCCAGTATCAGCGGGGGTTTGTGCCTTTCCAAGGTGCGAGCTTTCTTTACCGTAATCATTAGAGGATCACGAGCGTTGGTTGAACGTCATCAAAAGCAGATACGCCTGCATGGTTTCAATAACCTCACCAAAACCCTGAGTTTTAATATCTACGACATCTGCTATGCGCGTAGTCCAGCACACCGGGAAGAATACCTTGCGTATATCGACGAGGAATACAATGCTGACCGCCTGACTAGAATTCTCACCGATGTTGCCGATATTATTGGTGCAAATATCCTCAATGTGGCGCGGCAAGATTACGATCCGCAAGGCGCGAGCGTAACCATTTTGGTTTCTGAAGAACCTGTCATTGCGGAAGAAAAGCTCTCTAATTCAGCACGCCCAGGACCTTACCCCGAAGACGTAGTGGCACATTTGGATAAAAGTCACCTGACAGTACACACTTATCCAGAGAGTCATCCTGATAATGGGATCAGTACTTTCCGTGCGGACATTGATGTTTCCACCTGTGGGCGCATTTCACCGCTGAAAGCATTGAATTATTTAATACACAGTTTAGAGTCCGATATAGTCATTATGGACTACCGTGTGCGTGGCTTTACCCGTGACGTGAAAGGCAAAAAGCACTTTATCGACCACAAGATCAATTCGATTCAAAACTTCTTATCCAACGAAACGAAGCGTGCCTACTCCATGTTGGACGTGAATGTTTACCAAGAAAATATTTTCCACACCAAAATGATGTTGAAAGAGTTCGACTTGGATAACTATTTGTTTGGTTTGGGGAAAAATGACTACTTTGAACGTGATCTGGTGCAGATTGAAGCGCAATTACGCAAAGAGATGAAAGAAATATTTTACGGCAGAAATACTGGCAGTTTGTAATGCTTTTCTGCATAATGGGGCGATTACGTTAATAAATTTAATTTATCGCCCTTATCAATCACAAAAATTCATATTGTTGTATAGTTACAACAAAAACCTATAAAGTTGTGTATTTAATACAGTGTTGCACAAATAAAACAATTGAAACATTTAATATAAAAAGTTAATGAAAAGTTAATCAATACGATTGTTTTGCTTTCAGAATGTCTGTTATGGTTTACACCACGTCGGGAAGACGTAACTTTTCCTGAAATGGACTTTATTACGGTGTAACCTTTAAAGGTCAAATTCAACGATGAGTAGTGTTAGTGTGAAACCGTTTGTCCTATGTGCCTTTGGCTTGGCTGTAACGCTCTTAGCAGGCTGCTCAACAGAGCCGACCAAAACAGCAGATGCTGAAGACGGTGGGAAATATGTTGTCCAGCTAGCTCACGCAAAAAATGCGCCAGCTAACGTAAGCAAAATTGCTACTGTTCAAAACGATGTTACCTTGATTGATCGCGTGGTTTGGAACGCGCAAAAGCAACAAGGGAAAATGTACCGCTTTGGTGGTGAAAGTCCTGTGACGGGTTTTGATTGCAGTGGTTTAACCCAGTTTGCTTTTGGGCAAGGGGCGGGTGTTTCTTTACCACGTACTGCTGCTGAGCAATACGGTGCTGCGGTTAAAGTTACTCAAAGTGCCGCTACCCGTGGTGATTTGGTCTTTTTCAAAACCCGTGGTAGCCGTGTGAGCCACGTTGGTATTTACCTCGGTGGAAATAAGTTCGTGCACGCGCCACGTACAGGGCGGGCGATTACTACCGATAAACTGGAAGGTTACTGGGCGCAGAAACTGGTTGGTTTCGGGCGTGTACCGGGAGCTTGTAAGCCTGCATTCTCCTAAGTGGAGCAGTTGAAAGGAAAGCGCGTTTTAAACAGGCTTTCCTTTCAATTTATACTGGGGGATTAGTGGTTGCGGTTAATCGCAAACCATGCAAGGGATTCGAGTGCTTGGCGGTGTGGGCTATCCGGTAAGCATTGTAGCGCGGCAATTGCCGCTTTAGTTTCTTGTGTAGCACGGGCGAGAGTATAATCAATCGCTTGCGTGTCTTTAATCGCCTGCATAATCGTGTCAATGTGGGCTAAACCACCTTGTTCAACTGCTTGGCGTAACAATGCCGCCGTATCCGCATCAGCGCGTTGCATCGCAATAATCAATGGCAGAGTGGGTTTGCCTTCCGCTAGATCATCGCCAACGTTTTTACCCATTTCTTCGGCATCGGCGGTGTAATCCAATACGTCATCAACGAGCTGGAATGCCGTTCCCAAGTGCATCCCGAATTTCGCCATTGCTTGTTCTTTGTCAGCATCCAAACCCGCTAATACCGCACCCAATTGACACGCAGCTTCAAACAGTTTGGCAGTTTTGGAGTGAATCACTTCCATGTAGCGTTCTTCAGTGGTGTCGGGGTCATGGCAATTGAGCAGTTGCAGCACTTCGCCTTCCGCAATCGTATTGGTGGTAGTGGAAAGAATTTCCATTACCCGCATACTGCCGACATCGACCATCATTTCAAACGAGCGTGAATACAGGAAGTCGCCAACCAAGACGGCGGCTTGGTTGCCCCACACGTTATTGGCGGTTTCTTTGCCACGACGCATGTCGGATTCATCGACTACATCATCATGCAGTAAGGTTGCGGTGTGGATAAACTCCACAATCGCCGCCGTATCGATGTGCTTGTTGCCTTGATAACCACAGGCGCGGGCAACCAATAACGCCAGTAAAGGGCGCAAGCGTTTACCGCCGCTACCGATAATGTAGTGGCTGAGCTGGTTGATAAGCACGACTTCAGAGTGCAGGCGACGCTGAATCAGGGCGTTGACCGCTTGCATGTCTGCATCGGCGAGTTGGCGTATTGAGTTGAAATCCATTATAAAGCAGGACACTGAAAGTCCCGGATGCTAAGAACAGCACTCCAGTATGTCAAGCGATACACCCAAAACGAGTAATATTTTATTTCCTATTTGACCTTGACAGCTTTCACGGTTAGAATTCTGCGGCTCTTTAACAGGACATTCTTTGGAGATTCGTAAATCATGTATGCGGTCATCGTAACGGGCGGTAAACAGTACCGCGTCGCTCAAGGCGATACCATTCTGGTTGAAAAACTGGAAGTGGCAGAAGGCGCAAGCATTGATTTTGAAAATGTCCTGATGGTCGGGGAAGGTGAATCCGTGCAAATCGGCGCACCTTACGTTGCAGGCGCGAAAGTAACTGCCAACGTTGTGGCCCAGACTCGCGGCGAAAAAGTGCGGATCATGAAATTCCGCCGCCGTAAGCACCATCAGAAATGTACTGGTCACCGCCAGTACCTGACACAGATCGAAATCACTGGCATTTCAGCGTAAGGGGAAACAGCAATGGCACACAAGAAGGCAGGCGGTAGTACCCGCAACGGTCGCGATTCAGAATCTAAGCGATTAGGTGTGAAACGCTTCGGTGGTCAATTTGTACTGGCTGGTAACATTCTGGTTCGCCAACGTGGCACACGTTTCCACGCAGGTGAAAACGTTGGTATCGGTAAAGACCACACCTTATTTGCAAAAGCAGACGGCGTGGTAGTGTTCCAACAAAAAGGCGCACAAAACCGTAAATACGTTAGCATCCAACCTGTAGAAGGTTGCTCTGCGTAAGGTATCCGTCCACTTTGGACAATTTGTGAAAAGCCCCGCAGGTCGGGGCTTTTTGCGTATGTAGGCACGAAAGATGAAATTTGTTGATGAAGTAACCATTCGCGTGAAAGCGGGTGATGGTGGTAACGGCTGTGTTAGTTTCCGCCGCGAAAAGTACATTGAATTCGGTGGTCCTAACGGTGGTGATGGTGGCGACGGCGGCGATGTGTATTTGCTTGCCGAGCGTAACCTCAATACCTTGGTCGATTTCCGCCATGAACGCTACTACGAAGCGCAGCGCGGCGAAAACGGCATGGGTAATAACATGACGGGTAAGCGCGGCGATGATAAGGAAATCAGCGTTCCTGTCGGTACGGTGGCTTACGACCATGAAACGGGCGAACTCATTGGCGATTTGACCGAAACCGGGCAGCGTTTGTTGGTGGCAAAAGGCGGCTGGCACGGTTTGGGGAATTTGCGTTACAAAAGCTCGGTTAACCGAGCACCCCGTCAATCTAAACCGGGTACGCCGGGTGAATTGCGTGTACTGCGTTTGGAGTTGAAGTTACTTGCCGACGTGGGTTTGTTAGGTTTACCCAATGCGGGTAAATCGACCTTGATTAGTGCTGTATCTGCCGCACGCCCGAAGATTGCTGATTACCCCTTTACCACGTTATACCCAAATCTGGGTGTGGTAAGCGTGGGTGCGCTGCAAAGTTTTGTGATGGCGGATATTCCGGGCTTGATCGAAGGTGCGGCGGAAGGTGCGGGTCTGGGTATTCAGTTTTTACGCCATTTAGCTCGTACCAGTTTGTTGTTGCATGTGGTTGATGTTGCGCCAATGGCAGAGGAAAATGAACCTGTGCGCGCGGTGCGTACCATTGAAGCAGAATTGGAAAAGTACAGCGATGAACTGGCGCAATACCCGCGTTGGTTAGTGCTGAATAAAGTCGATGTATTACCTGAGGAAGAGCGCGAAACGCATTGTCAGGCGGTGATTGATGCACTGGAATGGCAAGGGCGTGTGTTTAAGATTTCCGCCGTAACAGGGGAAGGTACGCAAGACCTGTGTTTCCAAATCATGCAATATCTGGATGAACATGCACAACAGCAGAACTGAATTCATGCCTAAAACCCAACGCTGGGTGGTTAAAATCGGTAGTGCCCTGTTAACCCGCGATGGCGAGGGTTTAGATCGTGAAGCTCTGGCAGATTGGGCGGGGCAAATGGCACGTTTGGCGCAATCGGGGGTGGAAATCGTATTGGTTTCTTCCGGTGCGGTGGCAGAAGGCATGAGCCGCATGGGTTGGAAGACGAAACCCAAAGCCTTGTTTGAAAAGCAAGCTGCTGCTGCGATTGGGCAAATGAGCTTGATTCATGCGTATGAAATGGTTTTCCAACAACACGGTTTTCGCGCTGCACAAGTATTATTGACGCACGATGATTTGGCTAATCGGCGGCGTTATTTGAATGCCCGTAATACCTTAACCACCTTAATTGACTTGAAAGTTATTCCGGTGATTAATGAAAATGATACGGTAGCATTTGAGGAAATTCGTTTAGGCGATAATGATACCTTGGGTGCGTTGGTGGCAAACTTGGTTGAAGCGGATGTGTTTATCATTTTGACCGATCAGCAAGGTTTGTACGATAAAGACCCGCGTAAATTTGCCGATGCGCAGCTTATCAGCCAAGGGCGTGCCAATAATCCAGACTATGTGGAATTTGCAGGTGGTGCTGGTACGCTAATTGGTAGCGGTGGTATGCGTACCAAAGTATTAGCTGCGCAACGGGCTTCGCGTTCGGGTTGTGCAACGGTGATTGCTTCTGGGCGTGAACCGCAAGTATTGGCGCGTTTACGCACGGGTGAAACGGTTGGGACATTGTTACTGCCCGATTCCGCCCCGATTGCAGCGCGTAAACAGTGGATTGCGGGGCAATTGGCAGCCAAAGGTTCACTGTGGTTGGATGACGGGGCAACAGCGGCTATTCTCAAAACAGGGAAAAGCCTATTACCCGTTGGTGTGGTGCGCGTAGAAGGTATTTTTGATCGAGGTGAAGTGGTAAGTTGTTTAAGCCACGATGGTCGCTTGATTGCGAAGGGCTTGGTCAATTACTCTAGTGAAGAGGCGGATCGCATTAAACGTCATCCTACCAAATCGATTGAGCAAGTGTTGGGATACGTCGATAAGCCAGAGTTAATCCACCGTGATAATTTGGTGTTGTTGTGAACTAACATTGCTTTGGTCGGAATTCAGTGTGATTCACCGCAATGCTACGGTATGTTTTGCTCCCATGTATGCAGAAGAAGGGTGTCGGTATGGATAACGAACGCTACAACATTCAAGTTTCGGTCGAAAGCCAATACATTGAGAAAGAATCAGACCCAGAGCAGAGTCGTTATGTCTTTGCTTATACCGTCACAATGGTGAATCAAGGCACGATTCCGGCAAAATTGCTGACGCGCCACTGGATTATTTCTGATTCGGAAGGGCGTACCCAAGAAGTCCACGGCGAAGGCGTGATCGGTGAGCAACCTTACCTACAAGCAGGGGAAGGTTTCCGCTATACCAGTGGGACGATTTTAGATACTCCCTTGGGGGTAATGTTGGGGACGTACCAAATGCTTGCGGATGATGGGCAACGCTTTGATGCACATATTCCGCCCTTTCGTCTGGTAAACCCTCGCCTTTTACATTGATCTGACTTAAAAAAGCTCGCGCACACAAGGTGCGCGGGCTTGCTTGCGGTATCACGATCCTTATGAGTCCCCGCTAAGGTGGGGGAGTCTTAAATTCCCTTTATTGAGTGTAGGATAAAAGTGCTGAAAAGCAACTTTAGCCGTTTATCTTGCGCTGTTGGACTGGATGTAAATCAGTGGGCTATATTGGCGGCGATGAAACCAATAAATTGAGTGTCATGCAAAAGACAGAGATTTTTCGGTGAATGTTGAATACTGATTAATCAATAAAAATAAAAAGTGATAGCAATGAATAATCCAGACAAGTCAAGTCATGCTACGGGTGTTCTCGCGCTGTCGTTTCTTTGTGGTGCGGCGGTACATAGTCAGTCAGCGGAAGCAGCGATTTATACCTATATGGATAATGATGGTACGCGCTGGTTGACCAATACGCCAAAAAAAGGGGCGAAATACAAACTGGTTGCCAAATACGGTGCGCCGCAGAAAGCGCGTCCTAGAAGTACCTATCCACCGCCGTTACCTGCGAATTATTACGCGCCTGTCAATAATACAGCGAATGCATATAATTCAGCCTATCCTACCGAGAATGTAGGTATTCCTGTGCGGCATTGTGGGGGGCAATCGGTAGCGCAATTAGACCGCAAGCTAGCACCGCACATGGAATCGATTCGCACATTTGCACAACAGTACGGGGTGGAGGAAAATCTCGTGCGAGCGGTGATGAAACAAGAGTCTTGTTTTAATGCAGGTGCGGTTTCTAATGCGGGTGCGGTAGGTTTAATGCAATTAATGCCGGGAACGGCTGATCTCATGGGCGTGGGTAATGCTTGGGATCCGCACCAAAATATTGGTGGTGGGGTGCGTTACCTTGCGCAAATGTTGCGTGAATTTAATGGGGATAAAGCCCTAGCATTGGCTGCGTATAATGCAGGTCCCGGCGCGGTGCGCAAATACAACGGTGTTCCCCCTTACAAAGAAACACGCAATTATGTTTCGCGTATTATGGCGGAATATAACCGTCTGCAAGGCGGTGGTGCGCCAATGGCAGTAGCAAGTGCGCAAGGTTTCCAACGCAATGCTAGGGTATCTACTGGAGCGCGAGGCTACGGCTGGGCGCGACCTGTACAGGATTTTTCCGTGTTCCGAGGGTTAGACCCTGGGCGCGTGTAAATAACGTTTTTCTCGTTGTGTTTTCTCCATGCCCTGCTGGTGTCAGTAGGGCTTTTTTTCATTCTGCATCCGTGCGCGTAGGCTGGTAACAAATTTATACTGCGTGTATCCTTGGTCGTTTCATTTTTTAGTTGTGGAGATAAGCAAAATGTCAATGTCTGACCGTGATGGGGTAATTTGGTTAGATGGTGAACTCGTGCCGTGGCGCGATGCCAAAACTCACGTTCTGACGCATACCCTGCATTATGGTATGGGTG
Organism: uncultured Thiothrix sp.; assembly: GCA_964544775.1. Taxonomy (GTDB): domain Bacteria; phylum Pseudomonadota; class Gammaproteobacteria; order Thiotrichales; family Thiotrichaceae; genus Thiothrix. Next base: position 1,916 of record CAZJDN010000016.1, on the reverse strand, counting down.
TGTTTGAAGGCGTGCGTGCCTACAAAGCTGAACAAGGCACAGCTATCTTCCGCTTGCAAGAACACACGGATCGTTTATTTAACTCCGCGAAAATCATGCGCATGAACATGCCGTTTAGCAAAGACGTGTTGAATGCAGCGCAATGTGCAGCGGTGCGTGAAAATAACCTCGAATCTGCGTACATGCGCCCGATGTGTTTCTACGGTTCAGAAGGCATGGGCTTGCGTGCTGACAACCTGCAAACCCACGTTATGGTGGCAGCATGGACTTGGGGCGCGTATTTGGGTGCGGAAAACATGGAAAAAGGCATCCGTATTAAGACCTCGTCGTTCTCGCGTCATCACGTCAACGTCACCATGTGCAAAGCCAAAGCGAACGGCAACTACATGAATTCCATGCTGGCATTGCGCGAAGCGTTAGACGACGGCTATGACGAATCGTTAGTGCTGGACGTTGATGGTTTCGTTTCCGAAGGCAGTGCGGAAAACTTCTTCCTCGTGAAAGACGGCATTATTTACACGCCAGACTTAACCGCTGCCTTGGATGGCATTACCCGCAAAACGGTGATTACTTTAGCGCGTGATCTGGGCTTTGAAGTGCGCGAAAAACGCATTACTCGCGATGAAGTTTACGTTGCTGATGAAGCATTCTTTACCGGTACAGCGGCGGAAGTGACCCCGATTCGTGAACTGGATCGTCGTGCGATTGGTGCGGGTACTCGCGGGCCTGTTACGCAACAATTGCAAGCTCTGTATCTGGATGTGGTACACGGGCGTGTGGAAAAATACCGTCATTGGTTGACTTACGTTTAAGCACTAACAACGGTTTAAGGAGTGGGAGGTTTTATGGCGACACCAACAACGGCTGATTACAAACGTTTGGGCGAAACCCGCGAAGTGGTGATTAAACGGCAAGGCTTGCCGCTGCATTGCCCAACCGATGAAAGCGCGTTGTGGTGTGCGCATCCGCGTGTATTTTTGCCGATTGAGCAAAACTCGGACAAAACCGCCCGCTGCCCGTATTGCGGTACGTTGTACCGTTTGCTGGATTAAACATGGCGTTTCATCCATCGCGTTGCCTTGTCGTTGGTCCGTCATGGGTCGGCGATATGGTCATGGCGCAAAGCCTGTTCATTGCGCTCAAACAGCGTTTTCCTGATCTCGCCATTGATGTGCTTGCGCCTGCGTGGAGCAAACCCATGCTCGCGGCAATGCCACAAGTGCGCGATGCCATTGAAATGCCCTTGCAGCATGGTGAATTGGCTTTAGCCACCCGTTACCGTTTGGGCAAACAATTACGCGCTAAGCAATACGATTGGGCGATTGTGCTGCCACGCTCGTTAAAGGCTGCGCTCGTGCCGTTTTGGGCAAAGATTCCAGTACGCACGGGTTACAAAGGTGAAATGCGTTACGGTTTGCTGAATGATATTCGCCCGCTGGATAAAAGCGTACTGACCATGACGGTGCAGCGTTTTGTTACGCTCGGTTTGCCGAAAGAAGCTGCGTTACCGCCTGCCATTGAGCCACCGCGTTTGCAGGTTTCAGCAGCAGAATGTGCAGCGGTTAGGCAGCAGTTTTTAGGCAATACCGCACAACGTGTACTCGCGCTGTGCCCCGGTGCGGAATACGGTGGGGCAAAACGTTGGCCTGCTGAGTATTTTACTGCTGTTGCCCAACATTGGGTGGCGCAAGGTGGGCAAGTGATTTTGCTCGGTTCGGGCAAAGATAGTTCCGTTACTGCGCAAATTGCTAGTACGGTGAATGCTCCTGCCTGTGTGGATTTGGCAGGTAAAACCAGTTTGCAAGAAGTCATGGCTTTGTTGGCGATTGCCGATCAAGTGGTGAGCAATGATTCCGGTTTAATGCACGTCGCGGCAGCGGTGGATACCCCTGTGATTGCGTTGTATGGTTCATCTG
>CAZJDN010000015.1:24304-26365 GCA_964544775.1 uncultured Thiothrix sp. | reverse complement strand
AGAGCTTGCATGACCTTTTTATTACGGATTGCGACGGAAACACTGCCCTCACCTAAATCTTGCACGGTTACTTCGTCGCCTTCGCGTTGCCATTGCACACTGTTGCTGCTGGTTTCATCCGGTTTACCAAACAAATTGAGGATTTTCTTACCGTGTTTGTCATACAAAACGGTATAGTCGCCGGAGGTTTGGAGTTGTAAACGCAATTCACACAGTTGATTTTCAATGAAAGTGGCTGACAATGCGGTGAGTTTTTCATCCCACAATTTACCAACCTGCCCGTTTGTGCTAACTGCGGTGCATTCTTCCAACGCAAAGGCTTTGCGCGTTTCACCCACCCCTGTTTTGCTGGTTTTGCATTGCATGGGTTGATCCAGCAAGGTTTGTAACTGTGTGCCTGCTACGGCGCGTTTGTCACCCAATTTGACCGTATCTAAGCCATAACGGTCTAATTGATCGTCATTCGGGGCGGCAAGCATGTCTTTTTCTAATCGCTCACAGCCAGCCAAACCCCAAAGCATTAATGCAGCTAAAATGTAATTTGTTGTTTTCACAGCAGCCTTCCTACCTGTGAGTGGAGTAATAACCTTCCCAACCGTAAGGGAAGCAGCAATTCAGCACTATCCATGCCTAATGTTATGGCTTATCTGCCAACAATTATGACCGCCGACGCTACAAAATGTTCATTTGCACTTGAATATTCGAGTAACGTGCTTTAAAGTTGAAATTGAGAATGATTTTCATTAAAGGTAGCCTTCGTATGAGCCTCGCCAACCTGCAACCCTTGTCTCAACTCGCGGAACATTTAACCGCCCACGTTCATGCAGTGCAAACCGACAATGCAACACGCATCCGTCTGCTTGGCATGGGCATTGGCACGGGCACACGGGTTGAAATTCTACGCAATCGCAACGGCGACATTGTACTGGGCAATGGTAATAACCGCATTAGCCTTGGGCGCAGTATTACTGACAAGATTACGGTTCAGGTACAGGAGTAAACCATGAAAGAATGCTGTAACCCAACCGAACGCCGCTGCCCTAAAGCGCAATTACCGCGTGAAATTGCGTTAGTTGGCAACCCGAATGCAGGCAAAACCACGCTGTTTAATTTACTCACGGGTGCGCGGCAACGCACAGGTAACTGGCCGGGGGTAACGGTTGAACGCAAAGAGGGGCAATGCCGCTTACTCAATGAAGATTTGCATGTCGTTGATTTACCCGGTACTTACTCGCTGGATTACAGCGATACCTCAACGGATGAACAAGTGGCGCGTACTTTCGTGCAACAAAATCCCAACCACTTGTATTTAAACATTGTCGATGCCAGCACCTTGGAACGGGGTTTGTACCTGACGCTGCAATTACGCGAATTGAATGTGCCAATCATTGTGCTGCTCAACATGATGGATGTTGCAGAGCGGCGCGGCATGAAAATCGACATCAAAGCCTTGCACGAACGTTTAGGTTGCCCCGTTATTCCCGTGTCATTACGGCAAGATAAAGATTTACACCCCGTACACCACGCGATTTGCCATTACATTCCGCCGAATTCCGCCCTGCATTTTGCCATTCCCTATCATGCGAGTGTGGAAAATGCCCTGCAAACGTTGCAAGCACAAGGGCAAACGCGGATTGCTGCTCTTTTGACCTTACAAACGCAAAAAAATACCCCCGAAATGGCTGCCTTGCATCAGCAAGTGGAAAACAGTAGTGGTGAGGAATTGGATTTCTTACTGGCGGATGCACGCTTTGAACTGGCGACGCGCCTCGCGCAAGCGGTAGTACACGAACGCGGTAAAATCAGCCGTACTTTGTCGGATAAAGTGGATCGTTGGGTATTGGGCAGTTGGACAGGCGTGCCGATTTTCCTTGCCATGATGTACTTGCTGTTTTTGTTCAGCATTAACTTAGGGGGGGCATTCATTGACTTTTTCGACCTCGGAATGCAAACCCTTGCAGTGGATGGGGTGCGGCATGTACTGACGGGCATAGGCGCACCCGAATGGCTAATTACCTTGCTGGCGGATGGTTTGGGCGGCGGATTACAGATTGTGGCTAC
>CAZJDN010000015.1:17958-24204 GCA_964544775.1 uncultured Thiothrix sp. | reverse complement strand
CCTTTCATGTCTTGCGGGGCGCGTTTAGCCGTTTTCGCCTTGTTTGCGTCGGCATTTTTCCCCACGGGTGGGCAAAATATCGTGTTCCTGCTGTATTTGGTGGGCATTGCGTTCGCCATTTTGACAGGGCTGATTATGCGTAAAACCTTGTTACAAGGTGGTGCGGATCATTTCGTCATGGAAATGCCAACCTATCAAATCCCCGGTGTTTACAATATCTTGCTGAATACGTGGAATAAGCTCAAAGGTTTCATCATTGGCGCAGGACAAATCATTGTGCTGGTGGTAATGGTAATTAATGTAGCAAATAGTTTGGGAACAGACGGCAGTTTTGGCAACCAAAATACCGAGAAATCGCTACTCAGTGCCACCGCCAAAACCGTTACGCCGCTGTTTTCACCAATGGGCATTACGCAAGAAAACTGGCCCGCTACCGTTGGTATTGTGAGCGGTTTACTCGCCAAAGAAGTGGTTGTGGGTACATTGGATGCACTTTACGGGCAAATGGATGGCAGTAATACGACTACGCCTGCGGAAGAAAAAACCTTCGATTTGCTGGCAGGTTTAAGTGAAGCCGCTGCCACAATTCCCGCCAATGTCAGCGATGCATTAAACAATCTCACCGACCCCTTGGGTTTTGGTGCAGTGGGGCAAAAACCCGAAGAGGTAAGTAACGCGACTTTCACCGCCATGCAACAACGCTTTGACGGTAAAATCGGCGCGTTTGCTTACCTGCTGTTTATTTTGATGTATTTCCCCTGTGTTGCATCAACGGGGGCAATGTATCGCGAAGTCGGTTCGCGCTGGGCGATGTTAGGCGTGGCATGGAGCACAGGCTTGGGTTACGGCGCGGCGGTTTTGTTCTACCAACTGGCGACCCTTGCCCAACACCCACTGCCTTCGTTGCTGTGGATAGCCAGCATTGGCTGTGCTTTTACTGCGGCTATTTACGCATTCTATTTAACGGGGAGAAAAAGCCATGTTGTTGGGGGAAATCCGCAACTATTTACAACAGCGCGGTAATGCCAGTCTAACAGACATTGCCACCCATTTTGACATTGCCGAAGAAACCGCCCGTTTTGCCCTGCATTACTGGCAACAAAAAGGCAAAGCGCGGGAAATGCTGACCGCTTGCGGGGGAGGATGCAGCGGGAAAAGTTGTGGCAGTTCAGGAACTGCCACTCAATACGAATGGGTGCGGCGAGAAATTCCGCTGAACTTTTTCCCGCCTTTACGCAAGCGTTCCGCTTGAATCACAGCCCCCAACTTTCGTTTTGGCAGTCGATACCGCTGGTATCCAACTCGATAAACTTTTGCTGGGTAAGGTCAAGTTTGTACGCCTTTTCAATGGTTTTATACCATTCTTCCTCGCTGGCTTTGGCAACGGCAAAAATGGTGGTATCCGCGTTGCCATCTTTGCGGCAAGTCGTCATTGCCAAGATCTGCTCTTTGGTAACACTGGGGTAAGGCATGGCATCCAATACCTTCCAATACGGGTTGCCGTCCGCGTCGTAACGGGAAATTTTACCCGCGTATAAGGTTTGTCCGCCTTGCGCATCTTCCACGGTATTAATCGCGTAATCGCAGATGTGATCCAAGCCGATGGAATCCCCTACGCAGACTCCGCCGACTTCTTGCAAACCATCGGGGTACGGCGGTACTTCTGTACCCACCAGCGTCGCACTCCACGCTGTTCCAGACAATACCAACAACCCCAGTAAACTGGCTAAACGCATGAACAAACTCCCTCAATCCATTAATACTTTGCTAAATGCAGGTGTCGCGTAAGTTTCAAAGCCTTTATCGGTGCGCCAAATAAAAAACGCTGCCAACTGATGTTGTTCGGCAAACACCCGCCCCTTTTGCTCACCCATTGCCATCAGCAAGGTTGCGTAAGCATCGGCTAACAAGCCTTCGGTAGCGTAAACGGAAACGGATGCTAAATGATCAGTCACCGGATAACCTGTTGCCGGATCAAATGTGTGGGAATAACGCTTACCGTTTTGCGTGAAATAATTGCGGTAATCGCCCGATGTTGCCAAACCTGCGTTTTCTAACCGGATACCTTGTTGCACGGCACGTTCCGTATCCGACGGCTTTTCAATCGCAATGCGCCACGCATCCCCGCGAGGGCTAACGCCGCGTGTACGGATTTCCCCCGCGATTTCCACCATGTAATTTTTACAACCAAGGGATTCAAGGTATTGCCCTGCCAAATCCGCTGCAAAACCGTCCGCAATCGAGGCTAATTCCACCCGCAAATCGGCTTGGCTTTTGCGTAACGCAGGCGGGTTTTGCTGGGTTTGTAACTTTTGATACCCGATCCGCGCCCGTACTGCATCAATGGCAGCTTGCGTTGGTACGGCATCTTTCGCGTCTTCCGCAGAACCAAAGCCCCACAATTCAATCAGGGGGCGGATGGTAATGTCGTAAGTGCCATTGCTTTCCGCCCCCAAACGCAAAGCCGTATCCACAACCTTGACCAATTCTGCCGAAACCGGAAACCAATCTGTCCCCTGATAGGCATTGAAACGGGAAATTTCCGAGGTTTTATCCCACCCCGCTACCAATTGGCTGGAACGGGCAAAGGCTTGCGCAATACCCGTGCTAATGCTGGCTTCATCCATGCCTGTGGGCGGGTCAGCCAGCGTCACTTGCCAGCTTGCCGTGCCTTGCATTCCTTCCAATTGCATTGCGTTGTTTTTCGTGCCGCACGCAGTCAATAACCACGCGCACAAACACACCCACACCAACGCTATTTGAGGTCGACACACACGCATAGAAAGTACGCCTTACTGTTTTGCTTTTTCCTGCTTACCAGAAGGGCTGGTGAAGCGGTCATTTAAATGCTGTACGAAACGGTCGGTTGCGTCGCGTATGCTATCCAAACGGCGGCGCGTGCGGCGATTCCAACCCGCTGGTGACGCTTGGAAAATACTCCGCCAAATGCGCGTACTTTTGCGGAACGCAGCCGCTAAATTACCGAACGTTTCTTTTTCGCTCAAACGTGAAGCAATGCGTGCCGCGAGGCGTTGACGTAAGAAAAAGTGCAACAACACGCCCAACAAAATCGGGGCAGCAATGCTAATGCTGGTTACTAACACATTGCCACGCATGGATTCCAACCACGGCGGGTTAAACATCAAGCCTTTCCAGTAACCAAACTCAATGCTCATTGCCAGCAATGCCGTACCCAATAAACTAAACAGCGCGAGGTCTGCCATTAGCACTTGTTTTTTCCAGCGTTGCAGGGCTTCACGCAAGCGCGGGATCGCTTGTTGCTCGATTTGATTGGCTTGCGATTCCATTGCACCGACAATACGGTAAACACGCCCAATGTTTACCCCTTCAATACGCCCCAGAATGTGCTTGTAATCGGCATCGCGTTTAGCCACATACCGCGCCCAAACGTTTTCATCCGCCACCGGAATCGCCAAACGCTCATTGAATAAAATGTGGAAACTGCCTGCGGACAACCCCTGTTGTACCAAGGCTTTTTGCCACGAAGATACAATGTCTTCGAGATTGTCTTCACGCGCTGAAGTATCAATCTGATTGAGGATGAACAAAAACTTGCTGCCGTCATTACGGCGCATCGAACCTTTCACCAAATGTTCTAAGGTATCCTGCATTGCACCGGGTTCAGGGTGACGGGCATCAAAGAACACCAACACCAAATCGGACAATTCAATGATGTGATCGGTAATGCGTAATGTGGCTTTACGTTGCTCATCCGCATCGAACCCCGGCGAATCGATCAAAATGCGCCCCCGCAATTGCTCGCTAGGTGCTACTTTCATTTGCAAGTAACTGTCGATTTTCGCCCCTTCTCCGGCGGAAACGCGCTCAATGTCCTCGCTAATTTGATAAAACGGGAAGCGCGGGTCGCCATCCAAAGCCAACCCCGGCAACGTGCGTTGTTCCCCATCGGGGCTAAACGTAATGACGGTAAAACGGTCATCTACCGCCTGATTCCCTGTGCGCTGTAAATTCAGCCCAAGGTAGGAGTTAATGAAACTGGACTTACCCGCCGAGAATGTTCCCAATACCGAAATCAGCGGCCACCAAGAAATTTGCGTGGCGTAGGATTCACCGCCGCTCAACAACCCCAACCGTTGTGCTACCGTATCCAATTCACGGTACTGGTTGACCGTTTCCACCAAAACCGGATTTTCCCGTCTTAGATGTTCCTGCAAACGCTTTAGGCGTTGCTCCATTCGCTTTGCGGGTGTCATTCGTTATCCTCTTTAATAGCCGTTAGGGTAGTAAGGCAAAGTAGTCGTCGGCGGGGGCACGACATAAGGCGTGGTTTTATCACTGCCAAACGGGCTGAATTTATTGAACATTTTCATTGGGCCGGAAATGTTCTTATTCATCGACCACATATCGCGCTGCATATTATACGTGGAAACTGCCATGTTTTGTGTGGAAGCATTCATCTGCTGAATATTTCCTGCCATGTTTTGGGTGCTGCTATTCATACCGACAATATTATGCGTCATTTGGTCGGTTGATTTTACCAAACTGCCCATTTGCGTATTCATGGTATTCATCGTGCCAGCAATGTCGCTCATTTGCGCATGAACCGTTTGATTCATCGTGGCAATGGTTTCAGTCAGACGGTGTACGTCAGTGGTAAGGGATTGAACGAGAAAAAAGCCATACGCGGATAGAATAATGAAAGCCACCATCGCGGGGTAAACAATCATCTGCAAGGTGCGAGTAACCGTAACCTGCCTTGCTTCAAAGTGCTGTAACTCATCCTCCACGCCGTGCAAGTTATGCGCAATTTCATGAATATCGGTAGAACTATCCGTCTTTTCCATTGGGTCTCTCCTCTTGCGGGTAATGGCTTGAAAAGTCCGGCATCAACCCATCACTGTGAATGCAATTTCACGCCTTTTGCAATGCGTTCATAGGTTTCCTTATACGGTCTTTGGATGGTAAGTGATTGCTTTATTGTTAGGGCACAATAAAGGCAGGAACAGGGCAATGTCAAACCCCGATTCCTGCCTTTTTGTCAGTCATTTACGCGGAAATTACTTGCTCAGTGCTGCATCAATGGTTTTTGCCAGTGTTGGCTCAACCATATCAACGTACAACTTCATGTTTAACGCTTCAGCCATACGACCTTGCGCTGCCAATTGCGGAGCGATTTCGGTAAACAAGGTAGAGGCTTGTTTAGTATCGCCCTGTTTCCAGTAAACGTTCGCTAACTCGCCTTTGTATTGCAGTGAATCAGGCACTTTTTTCAGCAAGCTGGTGTAAAAGCTAACGGAACGATCCAGTTCGCTGCTCCAGTAAGCCTCACGCGCTGCACGCAACAAGTCGGCTTCGCTGCTGCTATCCGCGATGGGAGCTTCTGCACCTGAAGCAGGAACAGCCGCTTCTACTTTCGCCGCTTCTTCTACCTTCGGCGCGTCTGCTTTGACTGCTTCAGCAGGTTTTGCTTCTGCGGCTGGCGGTGCAGGAACAGGTTCAACCGCTGCGACTTTTTCCTCTGCTTTGCTTTCTGTTGCGGCAGGTTTCTCTGCTTCAACAGGTTTGCTTTCTGTTGCAGGTGCTTTTTCTTCCGTAGCAGTTTCAGCTTTAGCAACTAAGGCTTGTGCAGCAGGTTTATGCTGCTCTGCTGCTGCATGGTGTGCCGCTTTCTTTGCGCCTTCTTTGGCTGCGTGTTCTTCGCCGCCTTTACCGCCCACGCCGAAATTCAGCAAAATCGCCAGTAATGCCAGCAACCATGCCAACACAATCGGGTGTTTCATCAACCAACGTAACGTATTCATCCGAACCTCCTTTTCTATAGGCCCTAAAATTTTTAAACATAATTTGAGCTTAACTAACACCCCACAGCACAATGGCTGCGGGGTTTTTAGCTTATTACTATTGTGCCGTTGTTGGCATTGCAGGCGCAGCAGCCGGAACGCTAGGTGCAGGCACAGGTGCTGCCGGAGCTTGTGGAGCCGCTGGCGCAGGTGCTTGCTCTGGTGCAGGTGCTGCTGGAACGGCTGGTGCAGGAACAGCAGGCACAACCGGAGCTTGCCCTTGCACTGGCGGAGTCATGTAATAGCCTTGCGGTGGCACAGGTAAATTGCCCGCTTTAACTTGCCCTGAGTTATCAACCGCAGTCATTGGGATAGCATACAGGTAGTAATAAGTAACAGGTGCTTGCGGCTGAACAGGCATGACTGGCGCAACGGGGGCTGCCGCTTGTGCAGGTGCTGGCGCAGCAGGTTGTGCAGGTGCAGC
>CAZJDN010000015.1:0-17858 GCA_964544775.1 uncultured Thiothrix sp. | reverse complement strand
TTGACAGGTTCTGGTGTTGCTGGTGCTGCGGGCATTGCCGGAGCAGTTGGTGCAGTAGCGGTTACTTGCGCTGCACTCGTGGTCAGGGTCTCAACTTGACCAAACGGACCAGGTGGCGGAGCGGGTAAATCACTTTCAGCCCTTACTGTAGAGCTGAACAGTGCCAATGTTGCTGAAGTAGCAACCGTGGCAACTGCAACAGCCAGTCGCTTTTTATTAAACATTTTCATGCTCATTTCCTTCCAGTTTAAATATCCGTCTTAGGTTTAATCCCGCGCCGTGGCGAGGCTTTTTTGCGTTCCTTCACTGCGGGAGTGATAGCGTCTTTCGCAGTAACTGTTTCCACTGGCTCTGCTGCGGGAGGCGAAGTCGCCGCAACTGGCTCAGCCATTACCGTCTCGACTGGCGAAGGTGTTATCGGTTGACGTAATCGGGGACGTTTCACCATCGCTTGTACAGGTTTGCGTCGCTTGACGAACAGTTTACGCGCGGCATGAAACCAACCTGCTAAACCGTGGATAAAACTCGTTCCCAACGCAACAACATACATGCCACCGTAAACACCAATCGCTGCCACTTGTTGCCCAATGCTTTTACGCGCTTTCACAGGTAAATCACCTGCTGTTACACCACCGTTTGGCGAACTGCCGTCTGGTGGTATAACGCCCATAGATTTTCCGGCACTAATGCAGCCCAATGGAATCACTAACAACGTCAGTAATGTTGCTACTGCACCACCAAAAATCAGGGAAACAGCCATCCCTTGGAAAATGGGGTCAGACAAAATTACCATCGAGCCGCCAAACAGGGCTAATGCAGTAATAATAATCGGGCGTGTCCGCGCTTCGCAGGAATGAATGACTGCTTCCAGTACGCTTTCCCCATTGGCAACCGCTTCGCGAGCGAAATCTACCAGTAGAATGGAGTTGCGCACAATAATCCCTGCCAAAGCAATGAAGCCTATCATGGATGTGGCAGTAAATTCAGCATTCATGAGCCAATGTCCGGGCACAATTCCAATTAAAGTTAAAGGAATCGGAGCCATAATAATCGCAGGCAAGGTAAAGTTGCCAAACTGCGCCACGATTAACATGTAAATCAAGACCAACGCAGCACCAAAGGCAATCCCCATGTCACGGAAGGTCTGCCACGTTACAGTCCATTCCCCACCCCATTCAAAGGCAGATTTTGCCTCCACACCCTGCGGGGTTTTAAACCAATAGGCTTCGTCAGCTAGCTGTGAACCATCCGCCGTTACATAACCCGCTCCATTATTGGCTTGTGCCAGCAAGGCTTCCACTTGCTTTTGCCCGTACACAGGGGCTGCCAAACGTCCGACCGTTTCCGCCGTAACGAATTCCACCGGGCGTAAATCTTTGTGGTAAATCGGTTTATCTTGCGTATCGAAAACAAATGTTCCCAATTCATGCAAAGGCACAAACTGCCCTGTCCGATTCGTAACGGGTAACTGCGATAAACGGTAAATTTGCGACCGCGCACTTAGCGGCACTTGCATCACAATGCGCGTCGGGTCAATCAGGGCATTTTTCTTAATATCGCCCAATACAAAGCCACCCATCGCCATTTCAAGGGTGCGGTTCACATCTTCCGCCGTAATGCCATTGCGTTGTGCTTTGTCCGAATCCACTTTGAAATGCAGAAACTGATAGTCTTCCTCCATCATGTTATCCACATCGTCTAAGTTTTCTGCCTGCTCGAATAAGCGGGTCAAATCGGTAGCCACTTGGCGGCGTGTAGTGGCATCAGGAGCGTAAATTTCAGCCACAACGGATTGCAATACAGGCGGACCTGGTGGCATCTCAACCACTTGAATGCGTGCATTTGTACCCGCTAATAACGGTTTTAGCAAGGCGCGTGCTTCCACTGCGATTTCGTGGCTGGTTCGTTTGCGTGCGTGCTTATCCAGCAATTGCACCTGAATATCTGCCTGCCACGGTTGCTGCCGCAGGTAATAGTGACGCACCAAGCCATTAAAATTAAACGGGGAAGCCGTTCCCGCGTAAGTTTGCAATGCCGTCACTTCGGGGATAGCTTTCAACTTACTCGCCAGCGTATGAAGCAAATTCGCCGTAATGGGTAATGCTGTCCCTTCCGGCATGTTCAGCACCACATTGAATTCTGGCTTATTGTCGAGCGGCAACATTTTTACCCGCACGGATTTCAATGGGAAAAACAGCAACATGCTGATAAAAAAGAGGGCAACAATCGCAAATAAAAAAGCATAGCCTTTCTTACGCTTGGTCACTAACGGCACAATCAAACTGCGGAATAGTTTTTCCATCCGTGCGGCTTGCCGATGTTCTTTCGCGGCAGCAATGCGCAAACTGTCTAATGACGGCTTAAAGCGATTGGTCAACCACGGGGTAAACGCAAACGCAGCAAACAAGGAAATCACCATTGCTACCGACCCCAACAAAGGAATAGGTAACATATAAGGGCCCATCATGCCGCTTACAAAACCCATCGGTAGCAACGCCGCAATGACTGTGCCTGTAGCTAAAATCGTCGGGTTGCCGACTTCACGCACGGCATCAATCGCCGTCGGAATCGCAGTATTTTCAACCAATAACCACCGACGGTAGATATTTTCCACCACCACAATTGCGTCATCGACCAAAATACCAATGGAGAAAATCAGGGCGAATAAACTCACCCGATCAATCGTCATTCCCAACAGCCACGCGGAAAAAACCGTCGTGGTAATAACCGCTGGGATAACGATTAGCACCACCCCTGCCGCACGTATACCCAAGAAAAACCACACCAACACGGTGACGACACCTGTTGCCACAAACAGTTTCAGAATCAATTCATCCACTTTGGCTTTGGCGGTTTCGCCGTAATTGCGCGTAACGGCAACATTGACATTATCGGGAATCACCCGCCCTTTCAGGGTTTGTAATTTCGCCAATACCGCATTGGCAACATCCACGCCGTTTGTACCGTGTTTTTTCGCAATCGCAATGGTGACAGCCGGAGCATCATCCGCCGTTTCTTGCCCTGCGGGGGCGGCTGCACCGCTGTAATACCCAACCGAACGGCTGGCATCACTGGGTTCTTCCGTCACGCTTGCAACATCACGCACATAGACCGGGCGACCCTCAACCACCGCCACCATTAAACGTTTCACGTCTTCCGCCGCATTGAGGAATGCACCGCTGTAAACCTTAAACACGCGCTGGTCTGGCTCAACCGCCCCTGTGTTACGTTCACTATTCGCCATGCGTACCGCGTTTGCCACTTGCTCTAGCGATACACCAAACGTTGCCAAACGTTCGGGTAAAATTTCTACCCGTAATTCTTCGTGCCGCCCATCCACAATAAAACTTTGGCTGGTGTTAGGGACTTCGCGCAGGCTTTGCAAGACATCCAAGCCCACTAAACGCAAATTGGCATCATCCACCGCATTTGACCACAAAGTAAGCGTCACTAGCGGTACGTCATCTGCCCCCTTGGGTTTAACTAACGGTGGTTGCGCCCCAATAGGCATCCGGTCTTTATTCGATTCCAGCTTGTCATACAGCTTAACCAAGGAAGGCTCAAGTTGTTGCCCCACCACGAATTGCACCGTGACCATGCCTTGTTCACGCGCTGAATAGGAGTAAACGTGATCCACACCCGTCATTTCTGACATGATGCTTTCTAAAGGGCGTGAAATCAGGTTTTCTACCTCTTGCGCCGATGCCCCCGGATAACGCACGAAAATATCCACCATTGGCACGGAAATTTGCGGGTCTTCCTGCCGTGGCGTAATCCACATCCCCAACGTACCCACCGCGAAAAAGGCTAACAGTAATAGCAGCGATAGCGGCGAAGTAATAAACGCCTTTGCCATTGACCCTGCCATGCCCGGCTTGTGCGCGGGTAATGTGGCTGTATTTACCGAATCATTCATGTACTGACAGTTCCTAGCGGGGCGGACGGTAATTATTGTGCAGTAGGCATCCAACCAGAGGATGCAGCAGTGGGCGGATGATCAATAATCCGCTCATCGACAGTAATGCCAGAAATGACTTCGACCTTGCCATTACCTTGATCTGAACCTAAACGCACCAGACGCAATTCCGATGTATTGTCTGCTTTCACCACCAACACACTCGGCAAACTGCGCCCACTCAGCAAAGCACTGCGCGGAATCACCGCCACTTTCGCATCGCCTTTATTCCGCTCAGGCACATACACTTCGGCATACATCCCCGGTGCAGCCACCGCATCCACGGGCAAATCCAGTTTCACGGTAACGGTATGACGGGTAGGATCGGCAATAGGATAAATCTGGGAAACTTTCGCCATTGTGCTGCTATTGCCATCCAAACGCACGGGGACAACCATGTCTTGCGCTAAATTTCCCACCAGACCGGAAGGCACATCCGCTTGCAACCGCTTGTATTTCACAAAGCCAAATTTAACCAATGGTTGACCGGGCTGTACGGTATCTCCCGCTTCCACCATTTTGGCTAACACAATCCCTTCAAATGGCGCGATGGACTTTGCATCCCGAATCCCTGCATCAATTTCCTGCAATTGCGACAGGACTTGCTGTAAACCACCTTGCGCTTGAGAAACACCCGTCGCACTGCTCACTAAATCGCTGTAACGCCCTACGCCGGAATCGTAATTCCCCATAAAAGATTCAGCAAACGGGCGCACCATGAACATATCGAACATGGCAGGCAAACCAAAACCGGGCAATGTGCCAATATCTTTACTGCGGGGTGAAACCAGTTCGCGGGTATATTGGGCTTGGGAATTTTGCACCGCTGCTTGTGCCGCCGAAAGTTGCGCTAACACCGCATTGCGTTTAGCAAGTAATTGCGTTTCGTCGATTTGAACCATCACATCGCCCTGCTTAAAGCTAGAGCCAACTTCCCCCATCACGGATTTCACTACCCCCGCCACTTGCGCGGTTAAGGTGACTTCTTTATAGGGGATGACGGTACTTCCCAATACCGTTTGGGATTGCGACGCGGAAGCCTCAACCCGAATTATTTCGGCAGATTGCACCACAGAACAAAGGCTTGAACCCAAAACGGCAAGCAGCAGCCATAGCGCATTTTTTGTTATGTTCATGCGATTAATTTCCCCTCCACATCCTGCCGGAACTATAACGTTAACGCTTGCTAAATACCAGTCGTCGGCAACAGAATATTAGTAAATACTTATAAATAAATGAGGAAAATGCGTTTGATTTCACCGAAGTTTTCGCTCTCTAACGTCACCTCGATAGCACGCGGTAAAGTGGGTTGTTCCGCCCAATCGTCTTGCCACGATGAACCCTCACCCCGAAACCGTACTTTAAGCGACTTTACCCCACTCAGTAAGGGCAGTTTTACTGGCTCTTCGGTTTCGGAATGGTCAATCAGATTCCAGCTTTCGCGCACCAACTGATTATCGTGCAAAACATAACGCACGCGCTGCAAGGTGCTACGCATTTGCTCGGCATCTCGTAATTCCCACCCCAAGTCTGGATTCCCTGCCCGCGAAAACTCCAAAATAGCCTCCGCATCGGTTGGCTTGTATAACGCAGCGTTGGAACTTCCAAACCCCGTATTTTGCTTGCGCTCAATCACCTGATGTAAATCACGTTCCATAAACAACAGGGCTTTTTGTAATTGCTGTAAATCCGCCTGTCGCGCCCGATTACCACGATCCGATTCAACCAACAAGGAAACGGCATTAAACGCAATGGAAACCACCACCGCAAACACGCCGATAGCAATCATCAACTCCAGTAAAGTAAACCCCTGCGCTCGTTTCATGGCTGAGCCTCAAGCCGTGCAGGTTTCGGATTCGGGTTGGCAATGTAACCCACTTGCATGGCAGCCACTTCATCGGGCTTATTCGGCGCGAACACGGTTACTTGGATGCGGCGTAAATCGTCATTGCCCGATTTGAGGATTTCTTGCTCCCACTTCCATTTACTCTTACCCATTGCCGCTTCACCGGATTTTTTCCCCAACGCAGGAAACGTATTGGCACTTTCCAACTGTAGCGTAGCAATTTGATTCAACGCTACCCAACGGGCGAACGTGTTATCGGCGGCACGCTGGTAAATGGCAATATCCCCCGCGCTGGTTTCCACACTAATGGCAATGACCAAACCCAGTAACAACAAGGCAATCATGACTTCCATTAAATTGAAACCCGCTTGACGCACGCGACTTGGCATTACTTCGCCCCCGCTGCGGTTTGAGTCTCTAGGCGTTGCCCTTGGGCATTAAACTTCACGACTTCTTCACGTCCATTGAACTTTAGCCGCCATTCAAACGGGGTCATTTCCCCCGTGGGTAAAATAAAAACTTGCGGGTGTAACTTATCGACCGCAACCGACTGCCCTTCCAAATACAACGATTGGGTATAACCGCTGGGTAAGTCATGGGCAGAAAAAAAACTATCATGCTCAATGGGCACAAAATCATTTTGCTTGGCTTTTGGCTGCTCATTCATCTGAAAAAAGCCATAGCCTTTGCTGCCAAAGCCCAATGCCAGTGCCTGTGAACGCACAACCGTTTCATCCTGTGCCAAACTGATGTATTCCGCCAGCCGTTCACGCTCTTCGCTGAGGGGGTCAGATACCATCATATTCAGCATAGAACCTGCCGACGAATACAAAATGCCGACCACGACTAACACGATCAGCATTTCAACTAACGAAAAACCACTGTGGCGTTTAACGCTCCAAACGCCAGCTACCGATGTCATCGTCTGTGCCTTCGCGTTTATCCGGGCCAATGCTGAAAATATCCACTTCTTTACCGTGCGTACCGGGGTTTAAGTAACGGTATTCATTGCTCCACGGGTCTTTAGGAATTTCTTTCATGTATTGTTTCCAGCGCGGCGCATTACCGGGGTTTGTCACCAATGCACTCAATGCACCCGAAGGCGGAAACGCCCCATTATCAGCGCGGTACATTTCCAGATTGATTTTAAGTTTACCTATTTCTTGTTCTGCTTTTTGCGCATTGGCTTTATCCAATACATCCATATTGCTGAATACTAAGCCAAGTAAAATGCCGATGATGACGATAACAATCATTAATTCGGTTAAGGAAAAGCCCGTTTCACGCGACCTACGGGCAGCCATTTGGGTTGCTTTCATGCAGTTCATCCTCTCATGCAAGATTCGTTAGGCGGATTCTGGCATACTGCCAACACTGTTGCACGGTCGAAAAAGCATTAAAATAACGCCCATGAATTACTACCGCCACTTATCGCCTTACACTTATGCCATTGTGTTCAGCTTGCTGCTGTGCGTACTGCAATGTTTTCAGCAGAATTTACTGTTTCAGCGGGAGTTAATTGCAACTGGGCAAGTGTGGCGTTTGTGGACAGGCAATTTCGTTCACACCAATTTCCCTCACCTCGCGTTAAACCTTGTTGGCTTGTGGCTCGTATTGCTGATTAACCGCCCAACTTTATCCTCCCGCCAGTTTGTTTCCTACACGGTTTTTTTATGTACTTGCATTGGCTTGGGCTTGTGGTTTTTGAACCCCGATTTAGGCTGGTATGCGGGGTTTTCTGGCGTATTGTACGGGCTATTTACCCTCGCAGGGATTCAAGCTGCCCGTCACACCGATTGGACAGGCGCATTGCTGATTTTAGTTGGGGTTTGTGGCAAAACGTGGTGGGATTGGCTCAGCGGCGGTAACAGCACTTCAGCACAATGGATTAACGCGCCCGTGATTTACGTTGCACACGTTTACGGCATTGCAGGCGGAGCATTTTTAGCCGCCATTCCGCCACGCACGAAAATGCCGATCTAAATGCAATTACTGCCATCTTTTAAACACTTTGCATCCCAAGTACTGCAACCAGAATGCGTATTTTGTGGGCAAAAACGTTTAGCCGCTTACCCGCTTTGCCAACCTTGCTACACGGAACTACCGTGGCTAGCGGCGGAATACAATTACCCACTGGCAGATTGCGATGATTGCATCAGTGCTTTTGCTTACTATGCACCGATTCGCCAATTATTACTGGGGGTGAAGTTCGGTAAGCATTTACGCACCCTGCAATTATTAGGCGAATTAACCGCCGTCGGGATTTTGCCGCAAATCAGTGCTGTACCTGAAGCAATTTTACCCATTCCGCTGCACTCGCGCCGCTTACAACAACGTGGCTTTAATCAAGCGTTGGAATTAGCCCGTCCGTTAGCGCAACAGTTAGGCATTCCACTGTTAAGCCGTGCCGTAACCCGCCAGAAATCCACTCAACGGCAAACGGAATTAACCGCCGAACAACGGCAAGAAAACATGCACCAAGCATTCCAATTAACCACCGCCCTCCCCTACAAACACCTTGCAATTTTTGACGATGTCATCACAACAGGTGCTACTTGCCGCGAACTTGCTCGCACTTTACGCGCAAACGGTGTGCAAACCATCCAAGTCTGGTCGTGCGCCCGACCGATCCTGCGCCAAAAGTGTGAACTTGATAAGCATATCGACTACTATTAAGCGTCGAACTTAAGCAAAACTGGAAGTAATACCCATGATTCGCAGCATGACGGCTTTTTCCCACCGCGAGCTAAGCACTGAACACGGCACGATGAGCTGGGAAGCTCGCACGGTTAATCACCGTTACCTCGACATTAGTCTGCGCTTGCCAGATGACTTCCGCAGCCAAGAAAACCCCTTACGTGAAACCATTCAAACCGCCCTTAAACGTGGCAAGGTGGAAGCCACGTTACGCTTTAATACTACCCGCACAGTCACCAACGATATTCGCATTAACGAACCCCTCGCCCGTGCATTGATTGCGGCGTGCCGTCAAATTGAAACCCTCACCAATAATCCTGACCCCGTAAAAGCGATTGATATTTTACGCTGGCCCGGCGTTGCACAAGATACCCCTGCGGACATGGATATTCTTGCCGCCCATGCCAAAGCCTTACTGCAAGACACCTTAGACGATTTGCTGGAAATGCGCGAACGCGAAGGCAAACGACTGGCAGATTTCATTTACCAACGCTGCGACCAGATTGCAGAAATTATTGTGCGTATTCGCCGCCACCGTCCCGGTATTATTGCCGCCCAGCGGGAAAAAATCCTTACAAGAGTTGAGGAATTAAAGATTTCCCCTGATTACAACCGCATCGAACAAGAGCTAGTTATTCTCGCACAGCGCCTTGATGTCGAAGAGGAACTTGACCGCCTCATGGCACACCTCGACGAGATCAACGAAGTGCTCGAACGCGATGAACCCATCGGTCGCCGCCTTGATTTTCTAATGCAAGAGCTAAATCGTGAAGCAAATACGCTCGCGTCGAAGTCTAATGATGCAGACACCACGCAAGCAGCCGTCGATTTAAAAGTCATGATTGAGCAAATGCGTGAGCAAGTACAGAATATCGAATAAAAAAAACCACAAGGGCATTGTGTGCTGATACTCTCAAATAAATAGAGTATGATGCACAAATACAACACTGTTTGGCGGATAAGCAACAGAAAAGCCAGCCAAGAATTGGCTAATCGCAACGGCGGACAGACACAGATTTAGAGTGAGGACAACTATGCCCCCAGTAATCATGCGCAAGATGTTACTGCTAGCAGCGATGCTAATGCCTGCGGTGACACCCTCCGTACAAGCAGCACTGCCACAGGATGTTAATGGTCAAGCATTACCGTCCCTGTCCTCTATGCTAGAACGTGTCACCCCTGCGGTAGTCAACATTGGCACAATAGGTAAGCAAACGGCAGATGACCACGTTGCCAGCGACCCGTTTTTCAAACGCTTTTTTGGTGATTCCCCGCCCAATAACGCCCCCGTAAATGGCACAGGTTCGGGGGTAATTATTCATGCGCAACAAGGGCATGTTCTTACCAACTACCACGTCATTGAATCCGCTGACAGCATTCTTGTCACCTTGAATGATGGGCGTAAATTCCAAGCCAAAGTGGTGGGCATTGACCCACGGGCAGACTTAGCGATTTTACAGATTCCCGCCGAACGCCTTACTGCAATGCGCTTTGGCGATTCTGACTACTTAAAGGTAGGGGATTTTGTAGTCGCCATCGGGAATCCTTACGGCATTGGGCAAACCGTTACTTCCGGCATTATCAGTGCATTGCACCGTAACCCCGGCATTAGCGAGTACGAAAACTTCATCCAAACCGATGCCCCGATTAATCTCGGCAACTCAGGCGGGCCGTTAGTTAATTTACGTGGAGAATTAATCGGCATTAACACCGCGATTTTAGGCGATCAAAGTGGAGGTAATTTAGGCATCGGTTTTGCTGTGCCTATTAATACTGCAACAGGTGTTATTACCCAAATATTGCAATACGGGCGGGTTGAACGCGGACAACTGGGTTTGGAAGTACAAGACCTTGATGGCAATACTGCTCAAGAAGCAGGATTACGCCCTAACGGTGGCGCATTAATCCGCCAAGTCATTCCCCATTCAGCGGCAGCCAATGCAGGTATCGAATCGGGCGACATTATCATTCGCTTAAACAGCCGTGCAATTAGCAGCGCGGTGGATGTAAAAAACCTTGTGGGCGACTTACGCATTGGCGATAAAGTGCATTTGGTATTGTTACGTAGTGGAAAACCACGCAATGTGATTGTGGTTATTGGTTCAGCAGGTAAAGCTGCCACCGCTCCAGCACCCGCCGCCAATAGCAAACAAAATGTTGCAAATAAGCCATTTTGGGAACGTGGATTACGGTAACAAAAGGTTTTATGCGTCGTGATATTGACAATTCCGGCGTATCTGCTATAAGTTTAGCGTAACATCTTTTTATAAGCGGGGCTTTAAAGGAATCGTTCGACGATCTGCTCGACTTGCAAATATTTTGATGTGGGATTTTTGGTTAACATGCTGGGTAATGATGAGTTAGCATGTTAATTTGCAGTTTCCGCGAAGCTATCAGAAAGCACATTTTAGTTAGCACTTAAGCCCGGTGCTCGTGTTTTCTGTTTGCGGATTACAGGTTTGGTGTCCCCAATCCAAACCTGTTGATTAGCCCCGGCTTTTTAGACCCCCTGTTTGGCCGGGGTTCCTTTTATAAGGTAATCATATTCAGCACTGGATGAACTAATCCTGAACAAAGCTGTCATTTAACGCCCAAGCCAGCCTTCCGCAACTGCCCAACACGCTTCCAAACCTTGCTTATTCAGGGCTGAAAACGTTTGCACGGATACATCCGAAAATTCTGCCAATGCTTTACGCACACTCATCAACACATTGGCTGCCGCTCCGCGTGTTAACTTATCGGCTTTATTCAACAAAATATGGACAGGCAAACGACGGTCATACGCCCAGTGCAACATAGCTTGATCGTATTCTGTTAGCGGGTGGCGAATATCCATCACCAATACCAAACCCCGTAACGTATTACGCTGCACTAAATACGACTCAATAAATTTTTGCCATTCCAAACGGATTGCTTCAGGTACTTTGGCATAACCATAGCCCGGCAAATCCACCAAAAAGTGCCCATCGGGTAAACGAAAGAAATTGATTAATTGTGTGCGCCCCGGTGTCTTACTTGTGCGTGCAAGCGACTTCTGCGAACATACCACATTGATCACGCTGGACTTTCCGGCATTAGAACGTCCCGCGAAAGCGATTTCTAAGCCACCTTCCGCAGGTAAAGTCTTGCGGGTTGTTGCGCTTTGCAGGAAGCTAGCTTGCTGAAAGTAATGGTTCATAATGTTAGGATTCTCTAATATTTTTTGCGGAATAGAAACAGAATATGTTATACAATCCAGTCGTTTTTTCGCGACATCTTAAGCCTTGCGGTTTGGTTTCGCCGAAAGCAATGATTGTGGAGCGTATGGATTATGGTAGCCTGCGTCAGGTCGGTGCAGCTTAAAGAGCACCGGGCGTGATTGCAAGTTGATTGCTGCAACCGCATTAAGACGGTAAAGCATCGCGACCGAAGCCAGTTAGTCTGGGGAGTGACTGGGCGGCGTGTTTAGACAATTGCAGATTTTGTAGATATCTTAGGAGCACTTCGAGATGAAAAAAGTACTCACGTTTGTACTGACTGGCCTAGCAATTAGTGTAGCAGCATCTGCTTGGGCAGAAGGCGGCAATGCAGAAGCTGGTAAAACCAAATCCGCTACTTGTGCCGCGTGCCACGGTGCTGACGGTAACAGCGTAAACCCTGAATGGCCCAAACTGGCTGGTCAACACGCAAGTTATATTGTTAAACAATTGACCAACTTCAAAAAAGGGGATCGTAATAACGCGACCATGAGCCCAATGGCTCAACCTTTGAGTGATCAAGACGTAGCTGACTTAGCCGCTTACTTCTCCAGCCAAGCACGTAAAGGCGGCGAAGCTGACAAAACGAAAGTGACGTTGGGTGAGCAAGTTTACAAAGGCGGCAACAATGCAACAGGCGTTGCAGCGTGTGCGGCGTGCCACGGTCCAACAGGTGCTGGCAACCCAGCGGCTAACTTCCCATCATTGAATGGTCAGCAAACCACTTACATCAAAAACCAGTTGAACGCATTCCGCAAAGGCGAACGTGCGAACGATGCTGGCAAAATGATGCGTAACGTTGCCGCGAAAATGACTGATGCAGAAATCGACGCAGTTGCAGAGTACATTACTGGCTTGAAATAATCGCTAGTAATTACCATTTTGTAATGGTCTGAGATTAAACAAGGGGTGGCATCTGTCACCCTTTGTTGTTTTAATGCCTACTCCCGCACTTACGGTTTGCACACAGTTATGAGAAACAGCCCAACAGCAAGCACACGTCTGATTAACTTTCTGGGTTCGATGAACCTTGCTATCAGTTTGCTGGTGATTTTGGCGATTGCCTCAATCATTGGAACGGTACTCAAACAGAATCAGCCTTACACCGACTACCAAATTAAGTTTGGCCCGTTTTGGTTTGACATCTTTAAATCGCTGGGGCTGTACGACGTTTACTCCGCTGTTTGGTTTTTAGCGATTTTGGCGTTTTTGGTGATTTCCACCGCTACATGTGTTGGGCGGAATACGCCCGGTTTGTTACGAGAAGTGCGCCATTTCCGTGAAAATATCCAAGAAAAATCCTTACGGGCAATGAAACACCAGTTGAACCTAGATTCCACGTTAGGTAGTGCTGAAACCGTTTCATTAGCAACGCGCATTTTAACCGCGCAAGGTTTCAAAATACGCCAAAAACAAGCCGATGATCACCTCGTTATTGCAGGTATGGCAGGGGGAGCAAATCGCTGGGGCTATTTGCTTACGCACATTGGCATGATCGTGATTTGCATGGGCGGTTTGTTGGATAGCCGTTTACCGTTGATGATTGCGCAATGGCAAGGCACACTGAAACCCGAAACGCGCAGCGTCCCCGTCGGGGAAGTACCAGAAACCAGTCAATTACCGTCTAGTACCTTGTCTTATCGCGGTACAGTGGATATTCCAGAAGGCAGCCGTGCCAATGTGGTTTTTATCCCTGAACGTGACGGTTACTTTGTGCAACATTTGCCGTTTGAGGTGGAGGTAAAAGATTTCCGTGTTGAACACTATTCAACCGGGATGCCTAAGTCATTTGAAAGCGATTTGGTGATTCATGATAAAGATTTACCGAAACCGCTGGAAAGCACCATTTCCGTTAACCATCCGCTGGTTTACAAAGGCGTTTCCATTTATCAGGCGAACTTTGGCGATGGCGGGTCGCAACTTAACTTACACCTTACGCCCTTTAGTACCCAATACGCGCCACAAGACATTCAGGGTAATGTTTTCCGTGATTATACGTTGAGCAGTTCAGACAAGAAATACAAGTTGGAACTGGACGATTTCCGCCTGTTTAACATCAACGATATGGAAGATGCTGACGGTAAAACCCGTAAGCGCAATGTCGGGCCGAGTGTTACGTTCAAGTTACGTGATGAAACCGGGCAAGCGATGGAATACCAGAATTACATGAATCCTGTCGCGGTCAAAGACCAGACGTACTTTATCAGCGGTGTGCGTAACTCACCGGGCGAACCGTTCCGTTATATGCACATTCCAGCCGATGCAAAAGGCACTACCGAACGCTTTATGCGATTTTTGTCCAATTTGCAGAACCCCGATCTTGTGAAAAAATTGGCAACAGAAGCAACCCATGCGTCTATGCAAGAAGCCAATGTACAAAACCCGGAGATGGAAGCGCAGGTTATTACCTCAATGGTACAACTGACCAGCGTGTTTGCACGGCAAGGTTCGGATGGCATCATGCAGGAAATTACTTCACGCTTCCCGGAAGATAAACGGGATGCGGCTTCGGAGGCTTTCATGAAAGTGCTGAATGCATCCTTGCGTTCGGTCTACACGGAAACACTGAAGCAAGAAGGAATTACGGCAGATTTGAGCGAAAAAGATTGGCAATTTTTTGATGATAGCTTGATGGCGATTGATAAAATTACCGCTTATGGCTCGCCGTGGTTTATTCAGATGAGCAGTTTCAAACAGATTCAGGCATCTGGTTTACAAATCACCCGCTCACCGGGGAAAAACGTGGTGTACTTCGGCTGTATCATGCTGACGATTGGGGTCTTTCTACTATTCTACGTTGCACACCGTAGAATCTGGGTATGGATTAAACCAAACGGTGAAAACCGTACAGAAGTTGTCTTAACAGGCAGTTCTAACCGGAATTTGCCTGACTTTGAGCGTTATTTTGCCCGTCTGCAAGGCATCTTCAGACAAACGATTGGACAAGAGGTAAAAAATGTCAGTTCCAATGCAAACGATTGATTCCCTGATTGAACAGCCTAGCCTATTAAAGCGGTTAAACACGCAAGATTGGGGCTGGGCAGCCCTCGTATTGGCAGCAACGGTATTCGTTTTTGCGCAATACGGCAGCGTGATGGATGCTTACGAAATCGGCATTCTCGCTTTAACCGCCCCCGGCTTGATTGCTTTGGGTTGGTATTGGAAGCCAATTCAACGCTACAGCGTAGCGGTATCTGCCCTGAGTTTACTGAGCATTTGGTTGTATGGCGGAACGTATGCCAATGCGGAAACGGTCTTTGGCTTAAAGTACCTCTTTTCCAGCCAGTCCGCGATTATGTGGATGAGTGCTTTGTTTGTCTTGGCAACGGTGGCTTACTTTGGCGGTTTAGTTGCCAATAGCGAATTTACCCTGAAAACAGGGGCTGCAATTACGTGGTCTGCCTTGGTAATGGGGTTTACAGGTTTGATGGTGCGTTGGTATGAGTCCTATTTGATTGACCCTGAGTTTGGGCACATCCCTGTCAGCAATTTGTATGAAGTGTTTATCCTGTTTTGTTTGATTACTAGCTTATTGTATTTGTACTACGAGGAACGTTACAAAAACCGTTCTTTGGGTGGTTTTGTGCTGTTGGTCATTAGTGCTGCGGTGGCATTTTTACTGTGGTACAGCTTTGAACGTGGTGCATCCAAAATTTTGCCGCTCGTACCTGCCCTGAAAAGCTATTGGATGAAAATACACGTTCCTGCTAATTTCGTGGGTTACGGAGCATTCGCTTTAGCTGCAATGGTAAGCGTGGTTTACCTGATTAAAGCCGAGTTCAGCAGCGAGAATAAGCAAGGTTTGGTAGCGCGTTTACCTTCGCTCGATATGTTGGACGATATAATTTACAAAGCGATTGCTTTAGGCTTTGCTTTTTTCACCATTGCTACTATTCTGGGCGCAATGTGGGCAGCCGAAGCGTGGGGCGGCTACTGGTCTTGGGATCCGAAAGAAACTTGGGCATTAATTGTCTGGCTCAACTATGCTGCATGGTTGCATTTACGCTTCTCTAAAGGGTGGCGCGGGAAAGCGATGGCATGGTGGGCTGTAGTCGGGTTATTTGTTACCGTGTTTGCCTTTTTAGGGGTGAACATGTTTTTATCAGGACTCCACTCATACGGTGAACTTTAAACAGGGAGCAGTGTCCCAGCAAAAGGGCTACACATAACTACAATCAACTGCTGACTTATAATACTCAGGGAGATACCGATTTTATGAAACGCGCATTTAGCCGCACCTGCGGCGTTATCTTGACCACCGTGCTCGCTTTAGCAGGATGCTTTAGCGGCTCGACCCAAGCAGAATCAGTGAATGGGAATCCAGCAAACCCACCGCCTGCGCCTGCTTCCAATCCAGCACCCGCACCTGTGCCGCCACCACAGGCAGTACAACCGCCTGCAACGGAATTCCGTGAAGGGGTACATTACACCGTTATTTCGCCGCCCATTCCAACCCAAGTACCGCAAGGTAAAACCGAGGTAGTAGAATTGTTCTGGTATGGTTGCCCACATTGCTATGCGTTAGAGCCGACCATTCAGAAATTCCTCCAAACCAAACCGGATAACATTGAGTTTATACGCGTTCCCGCCACGCTTAGCCCCCGCTGGGCATACCATGCCAAACTGTTTTACGTCGGCAAAATGCTTGACCCAACCGGAGAAAAGCATGTCCACGGTAAGATTTTTGACGCACTGCAAAAACAACGCCGTCAAATTAATAACGATGAAGCATTAACCCGTTTCTTTACTGAGTTAGGTTTTAGCGCGGAACAAGTCACCAAAGCCCTGCAATCAATGGAAATGCAAGCCATGTTGGCGCGTTCAGATGTCATTGGCAGTATGTCTAAAGCAGATTCTGTACCGACTATCATCGTTAATGGCAAATATATGACTAGCCCAAGTCGCTTAGGCAGTGAAGATGCCCTGATTCAAGTGATAAACTACCTGAGTAAACGTTAATTACTTCAGGAGTGAGTTATGCGCAAACTCAGTTTGCTGGATAAGATACTGGTCGAATTTGACCAATCTTTACGTGTAGTCCATGCAACTGCACCGACCACAGAACGACCAAATCCGGCGGAAGGGGTGCAAGAAACTGCTCCACTAACGGATGAAGAACGTACCTTAGTCGGTCGATTAATGCGCATTAACCACACTGGCGAAGTGTCTGCTCAAGGGCTTTACCGAGGGCAGGCACTTACTGCTAACCGTCCAGACATTCGCGAGCAAATGGATCGTGCCGCGATGGAAGAAAATGATCACCTCAACTGGACCGACAAACGCCTGCAAGAAGTAGGCTCACGCAAAAGCCTCCTCAACCCTTTTTTCTACTGGGGATCATTCTTTATCGGTGCAACCGCAGGCAAAATCGGCGACAAATGGAGCTTAGGTTTCGTGAAAGAAACTGAAGATCAAGTCATTAAGCACCTAGAAGAACACATTAACCGCTTACCCGCTCACGCTTTAGCTGACATGGCAATTCTGCAAAAAATGAAAGCTGACGAAGCCCATCACGGTGACGTTGCCATGCAATCCGGTGGTAAAAAACTTCCCCTTCCTGTGCGTAAATTACTCATGCCACTCATGTCCAAAGTCATGACGCGCAGCACTTATTACCTTTAATCGTTACCCCCAGCATTCAAGTACCCACCAATAGGAACTGGATTCGGTATTTTCTGCCGCCAGTTCCGCTTTGCTACTAAATCGCTTTGCGCAAAAAAATTCCTCGACTAGAATTTCCTTATACAGCTTAGGAATTGCTGCACACTCCCCCACTACCCGTAGGCTGGACATGAAACTGAAAATCGGTAATCATGAAGCGACTCAGCTACGGAGTCGCCTCGCTAACATTGGTCTAACGCAAAAGCAACTCGCTGAAAAGTTGGGGGTTTCTGAACGTTATATCCGAGAAATTCTTTCCATCAATAAAACCAAAAGTATTGGGGTCGATCAAGAAAAGATTGAAACATTACTGGCTCTATTAGGGGTCAGTTCGGCGTATGTTTTCCCCCCACAAACCACGCCACCGCTGGAAGACAACCCACACTTAGCCAGCTACGTGCAAAAACTCAAAAGTCGGATGTACAACATCCTCAGCAAAGACAGCCCGGAAGTTTCCCAGAAC
>CAZJDN010000014.1:16178-26387 GCA_964544775.1 uncultured Thiothrix sp. | reverse complement strand
CGTACATCGGGCGCAAATACGGGTCGATTTTTTGCGATAAATCCCCCGGCAAAAAGCCTAAGCGTTCACCCGCCTCAACTGCCGGACGCACCAGCACTAAACGGCGCACTTCATCGCGTTCCAACGCTTCGACCGCACACGCTACCGCCAACCACGTTTTTCCCGTACCCGCAGGACCAATGCCAAACGTAACATCGTGGAGACGGATGTTTTGGATGTATTGGCTTTGCGCGTGACCTTTGGGTTTGATGTAACCGCGTTTGGTACGAATCCGCACGTCTTCCGTCGTATTCGCCGCCACAGTATCCAAATTGGCTTCTTGCAGAAATAAATGCAGGCTTTCGGGGCTAAGCACGTTTTCCGCCGTTTCGCGGTACAAATCATGCAGTAAGTTAGTGGTAACGGGAATCATGGCTGGCGTGCCCGTAATCTGGAACACATTGCCTCGGTTGCTGATTTCCACGCCCAAACGGTTTTCCAATTGACGTAAATGCTGATCAAATTGACCGCAAAGATTCATTAGACGTTCGGTATTAGCAGGTTCAAGTTCTATCTGGACGGTGTGCCTGTCACTTGCCGCCGCAGCGAATGTTGTCGTAGTCAAGGAAACGGATAATTCCGTAAATTAGTCAGGCTTTGAAGTATAGACAGCATAGCCAACGGGTTTCAACCGTTACGCGGCAAAACCACTTTACCTGCGAGTAATAATGCCAGATTCAGCATTTCATCCCATAAACGTTGTGCATGACGCGAAACATCTTGCCCCACGCCTTTACTATGCTGATCCAACAAAGCCGCCTGCTGAAATAATGCTACCCAATCCGTTGCCGCCATACGACGCAGGGCATTTTGAAATAAGCCTTGGCGCGGCTTGGGCATCCGCATTAACAACGGTTGGAGAGATTGGTTATTGCTTAACAAAGTGTAACCGTCGTAAAGCTGGCGCAGCAAATCCGTCAATGCCCAAATCAACAACGGGGGCGCGGTATCTTCCTCTTGTAATACCTGCATCATGTGGCTCACGCGCCGCCCATCCTGCGCCAATATGGCTTCCGCCAGATCAAAAACACTAAAGCGCGAACTGTCTGCTACCACCGCCATAATATTTGCGGCGGTTACGGGCGTATTCCCAAATAACAAGGACAATTTGCCGATTTCTTGCACTGCTGCCAGCAAATTGCCTTCCACACGCTCGGTTAAATAGCGTACTGCGTCATTATCCGGTTGCAAACCAGCAGCTCGCATTCGCCGCGCTACCCACGCAAGGGTTTGAGCGGGAGATAAATCCCACACCTGCACCACCACGCCCACTTGCTCGACTTTCTTCACCCACGCCGCACTTTTACAGGCTTTATCCAAGCGTCCAGTTTGAATGAGGAGAATTTTATCACTCGGCATATAATCCAAGTAATGTTGTAAGGCTTTCGTACCCGCTTGCCCTGCTTTGCAGGTTTGCATTCTCACATCCAGCAGTTTTTTGTCCGCAAACAGTGACAATGCACCTGCGGCATCGTACAGCACGTTCCAATCGAATTGCGGGTCTACACTCAGTACATCGCGTTCGCTGAAACCGCGTTCTGCTGCCATTTTACGTACTGCATCAGCGGTTTCCATGACTTGCAAAGGCTCATCCCCTGCAATCAAGTAAACAGGTGCTAGGGTATGTCGGAGGTGTTCTTCGATTTGTTCAGCGCGGACTTGCATAACATTTAGTGGCGAAAAGAAAGCGAAAATGTATCATATTCGGGTTTTTTAAGTTATTTAATAAAGCGTATTTGATGAAAAGCATCCACCTACTCGCCACCTTGAGCGCATTACCCTTCCTGCTGCACACGCTGACAAGCCACGCCGACACATCAACAACCTGTTACGCGCAAGTGCTTGTTCCCGCCAGTTACAACCCCGCAACAGAGAAAGTGGTAACACACGAAGCCAGCCCAACGATTACCGCCACGCCTGCCGTGTTAGGTACGGGTGAACGGAAAATCAAGACAGCGGATGCTTACATTGAATACGAAGTCATTCCTGCCAAATTCGGCGAAGTCACCGAAACCGTCGAAGTAGAACGCGAACGGGTGGAAGTCGAAACCCTGCCTGCCATTTACCGCACCGAAACCAAACAAGTAAAAACCAAGGAAGCCACTACCCGTTGGAATCCTGCCTGCCCAGCGGTTGCCGCAGAAGACCCCACGGCTATTCCCAGCCATTGCTTAATCGAAACACCTGCCGAATACCAAACCATTAGCCGCGAAGTAGTAGCAACCCCCGCTCGCACGGTAAAACGCATTATCCCCGGTAAAACCGAAACCGTTACCCGCAAGGTTTTACTCGAACCTGCGCAAGTCGTGCGCAAAGAAATGCCCGCCGAGTACACTAACATCAAACTCAGTCGGGTCGAGCAAGCCGCCAAAACCACCATTACGCCTGACCAAGAAACCAGCCAAGACGTAGCGATTATGCGCAAAATACGCGCTGAATCCTTCCGCAAAATGCCCGTGCTGTGCGCTGATCAAACCGACACCATTAAGCAAGCCCAACAACGGTTACAACAATTGGGCTATTACCACGGTGTGCCAACAGGTACGCTGGATAATGCTACCCGCTTGGCTGTCACGCATTTTCAAGACGAAAACCAACTGGCTAGCGGGGCATTAACAATGGAAACCTTACAAAAACTGCTACTGCCATAGAGACAGTAGCGGGTTTCCTGCCTACACTGTAACACCGTTAGCCGTTTTCTCGGTTTCCTATTCAAGACAGGTTAAGCCGTTAAGGACTAAATTCGCGCTTTTCGCACCAATTTGCTGCATATCGCCACAGATCGGTGTAGAATAACGCGATTTTATGGGTATCTGCGACGAAAAGGCGGATTGCTAATGGCAACGATCCTCTTGTTAAATGGGCCGAATCTGAACCTATTGGGGAAGCGCGAGCCTGGGCATTATGGCAGTTTCACACTGCCGCAAATTGAAACCCGCCTATCGGAATTGGCGAGTGCGCAACACCATACGCTGTTGTGTTTCCAACATAATGTTGAAGGTGCATTGGTTGAGCGCATCCATCAGGCAATGGATGAAAAAGTCGATTTTATCCTCATTAACCCCGCTGCCTATACCCATACCAGCATTGCCATGCGGGATGCCCTGCTTGGCGTTGCCATTCCGTTTATCGAAATACACCTGTCCAATGTGCACCGACGCGAAGCATTCCGCCACCATTCCTATTTTTCGGATATAGCCGAAGGTGTAATTGTCGGTCTGGGTGCATTGGGCTACGAACTTGCACTGTATGCAGCCATACAGAAACTCAACAAACATGAATAAGGGTGTTATCCAATGATGGATGTCCGTAAGATACAAAAACTGATTCAATTACTCGAAGGCAGCGATGTTGCCGAAATCGAAATCAAGGAAGGCGAAGATTCTGTCCGTATCAGCCGTTTGAACTCTGGCATGATGATGGCAGCCGCACCCGCTCCACAACATTTCTACGCGCCACCTATGGCAGCAGCACCAACACCAACAGCCGCACCGACAGAAGCAACCGCGCCCGCTACACCGTCTGGGCACATTGTAGAATCACCTATGGTTGGCACGTTCTACCGTGCTTCTTCACCGGGAGCAAAGGCTTTCGCAGAAGTCGGTCAAAGCGTCAAAGTTGGCGACACATTATGCATTATCGAAGCGATGAAAATGCTCAACCAAATCCAGTCCGACAAAGCTGGGGTGGTTAAAGCCATTCTGGTCGACAACGAACAACCTGTCGAATTTGGGCAACCGCTGTTCATCATCGAGTAACAAGGTCTGGGCGGGGGTAACTTACCCCTGAAGGTGACGAAATGCTTAAAAAAGTACTGATCGCAAACCGTGGGGAAATCGCCTTACGTATTTTGCGTGCCTGCCGCGAATTAGGAATCAAAACCGTCGCGGTTCATTCCACTGCCGACCGTGACCTTAAACACGTTCGCCTCGCTGACGAATCCGTGTGTATTGGTCCACCGCGTTCCATCGACAGCTATTTAAACATCCCCGCGATTATCAGCGCGGCAGAAGTCACGGGCGCGGATGCCATCCATCCCGGTTACGGTTTCTTATCCGAGAATGCGGACTTTGCCGAGCGGGTAGAATCCAGCGGCTTTATCTTCATTGGCCCTCGCGCAGAAACCATTCGCTTAATGGGTGACAAAATTTCTGCCAAAGAAGCGATGCTAGCGGCAGGTGTACCGTGCGTACCGGGTTCAGAAGGCGGCACACCGGACGACCCCGAAGAAATCCTGCAAATGGGCAACCGCATTGGCTACCCGCTGATTGTAAAAGCCACGGGCGGCGGCGGTGGGCGCGGTATGCGCGTGGTACGCAGTGCCGACGAATTAGTCGATACCGTTGCCATGACCCGTGCAGAAGCCAAAACAGCTTTCGGCAATGACGTAGTATTCATGGAAAAATTCCTTGAACACCCGCGCCATGTCGAGTTACAAGTTTTAGCCGATTCCTACGGTAATGCGATTCACCTGTGTGAACGCGATTGCTCCATGCAACGCCGTAATCAAAAAGTGGTGGAAGAAGCTCCCGCCCCCGGCATTACTGACGAACAACGCGCACGCATCGGGGCACAAGTTACCGAAGCCTGCCGTCGTATTGGCTACCGTGGCGCAGGTACGTTTGAATTCCTCTACGAAGACGGCGAATTCTACTTCATCGAAATGAACACCCGTCTACAAGTCGAACACCCTGTCACCGAACTGATTACGGGCGTAGATTTGGTTAAGCAACAATTACTGATTGCATCCGGCGAAAAACTGGCATTGCGCCAAGAAGACATCAAGCCGCACGGTCACGCTATTGAATGCCGCATCAACGCCGAAGACCCGAATACGTTTGCCCCTTCACCGGGTAAAATTACCCGTTACCATGTACCGGGTGGCTTAGGCGTGCGGGTTGACTCACACATTTACACCGATTACAGCGTACCACCTTATTACGACTCCATGATCGGTAAACTGATTGTCCACGGCGAAGACCGCGAAACCGCGATTAACCGTATGCATGGCGCGTTGAGCGAAATGGCAATTGAAGGTATCAAAACCAATATCCCCTTACAAAGCCGCATTATGTTAGACCCAGCCTTCCGTGCAGGCGGTGCTGACATCCACTACCTTGAAAAGATGCTTGGACGCAAATGAGTTGGCAACAAATCGTCTGTCAGACCACTGCTGACTTCCAAGACATTATTGTGGACACGATGGAAACCGCTGGTGCGGTTTCTATCACTTGGCAAGATGCCGAAGATGACCCCATCCTTGAGCCAAAACCCGGCGAAATGCGTCTGTGGGATAACCTCACGGTTACGGCGTTGTACGATGCGGAACTCGACCTTACTAGCCTATTACTCACGCTCGAAAGCCATAAAACCGACTGGAATATCCATGCCCTCGTGTGCGAAACGGTGGAAGACCAACCGTGGGAACGCGCATGGATGGACAGCTACCAACCCATGTGTTTCGGCAAACGGTTGTGGATTTACCCCAGTTGGTACGAAACACCCGACGATGACAACGTAAAGCTGTTACTTGACCCCGGTTTGGCTTTTGGTACGGGTACACACCCAACCACCGCACTGTGTTTAGAATGGCTGGACGGGCAAGACGTAAACGGGCAAAACGTACTGGATTACGGGTGTGGTTCGGGCATTTTGGCGATTGCCGCGTTGAAACTAGGCGCGAAACACGCCGTTGGCACGGATATTGACCCACAAGCCTTACAAGCCACGCTCGACAATGCTGAACGTAACAGCATTAACCCTGCACAATTACACACTTGTTACCCGCAAAAATTACCTGACACCACTTACGATATTGTCATGGCGAATATTTTGGCTGGTCCATTGGTAGAACTCGCCCCGCATTTACTCGCAGCGGTAAAAACAGGCGGTAAGTTAGTCCTCTCTGGAATATTGGCGGAACAAGCTGATTCCATTGAAAATGCTTATAAAAATGCATTAACAGATTTTACCATTAGCCAAAAAGAAGATTGGATTCGTGTAAGCGGAATACGCCGTTAGTCCATCTTTTTCGCCCAAACAGGAGGTTCGCTGTTATTTTAGCCGCCTACGGGTATGAATTCCCGAATTATAAGGTCTAAAATAAAACGACAATTCTTGATGGCATGGAGTCATGTATACACAGTGTAATCACTGCAAAGCAATTTTTCGTGTAACGATGAAAGAACTTACCGCAGCGCAAGGTTTATTGCGTTGTGGTGAGTGCGACAGCATCTTCGACGCAATGAAAGCCCTTAGCACTACGTTACCGGAAGAACGGCGTTTTGCACGTTTGGGGGATGCCAGTGCGGTCGAATTACCCCAGACAACGGCAGCCAATGACGGGCTACCGTCCACAAAGTTTGAAAAGGGATTTTTCAGCAAAAAGGACGTAACGCCTGCCAGTAACGAGCGTTTTACACCGCAACCCACGAAAGCACACAAACGCCTGTTCGACGCACGTTTGTTCTTGAGCATTGGGGTGGCAGCGTTGAGCCTATTGTTAGTTGCGCAAGTTTTATACGCTAGCCGCCATTGGTTGGCACAACAGCCGTTGACTGCGAATATGACACGGCAAACCTGTTTGGTACTGGGTTGTGAAATTGAGTTACCCCGCGATGTCAGTAACATTAAATTACTTGGTAGCAATGTTTACTCGCACCCTAACATACCGAATGTATTAACGATTAGCCTATCCATTCAAAATGATGCAACCTTTGCACAACCCTATCCTTTAATAGAAATAAGTTTTCTTGATAGTAAAAACAACGTTGTGGCACTGCGGCGTTTTACTCCTGAAGAATACATAAAAAAATTCAATGGAGAACTTATGCAAATTAGTGTTCCTAGTGAATTAGTACTGAATATTTCAGATCCGGGGCAGGAAGCTGTACGCTTTCAATTCCGCTTTATATAAATACAGACAATAATTGTCATATCTGCATAATATAATGTACTTATCATGAAACTCGGCTATAATCCGCGCGCAAATTTTGCGGCCATTATCGCCCTACTCAAACGCGAGACAAGCCCGTATCCAGCCGGGTAGTCTTATTACTTAGCTTGTTGGAGACAAAAATGGCAACTGACAATGTAACCTATATGACACGGAAGTCTGCGTTACCAGTTGAAGGGATTGATCCTTATATCCCTGAATCCGGTGAAGAATACATGAACGAAAAGCAACTGGCGCATTTTCGTAATATTCTGATAGCGTGGAAAAAATCTTTGATGGAAGAAGTCGACCGCACGGTTGACCACATGAAAGAGGATGCAACCAACTTTTCTGACCCTGCTGACCGTGCGACTCAAGAAGAAGAGTTTGCTTTGGAACTGCGTGCGCGTGACCGTGAACGCAAACTGATCCGTAAAATCGAAAAAACCATTGCGCGTCTTGATGAAGACGACTATGGCTATTGCGATGCCTGCGGGGTAGAAATCGGTTTACAACGCTTGGAAGTTCGCCCGACAGCCGAACTGTGCATCGATTGTAAAACCACGCAGGAAATCAAAGAAAAGCAAATGGCTTACTAAACTCCTTGCTGATCGTTGGTCGATTCGCCCCCTCCCCCACTGGGCCATTGCATTTCGGCTCATTGGTTGCCGCTGCTGCCAGTTACCTCGCGGCACGGCAAGCGGAGGGGAAGTGGTTGTTACGCATTGAAGACATTGACAAACCCCGCGAACAACCCGGTGCTGCTGATAGCATTTTACGCACTTTAGAGGCATTTGGCTTACACTGGGATGAAAGTGTTACGTACCAAAGCCGACGCTTACCCTTGTATCAAGCCGCGCTTAATCACCTTACACCCCACACTTACCCTTGTACTTGCTCGCGCAAAGACTTGCAACAACAGGCACATGACGGCGCATACGGCTTAATTTACCCCGGAACATGCCGCGACAAACCATTACCCATTGATTCACAGCAACGCTACGCCATTCGCTTACGCACGACGGATGCGGCTATCGGGTTTAACGATCAAATACAGGGCGACTATTGCCAACATTTAGCCAGTGAATTGGGGGATTTT
Organism: uncultured Thiothrix sp.; assembly: GCA_964544775.1. Taxonomy (GTDB): domain Bacteria; phylum Pseudomonadota; class Gammaproteobacteria; order Thiotrichales; family Thiotrichaceae; genus Thiothrix. The sequence goes on along the minus strand of CAZJDN010000014.1, from coordinate 18,315 downwards.
GTCATTCGCAGGGCGGATGGCTGGTTTGCTTACCAACTGGCAGTGGTGGTAGACGATGCATTGCAAGGGGTAAATCAAGTGGTACGCGGGGCGGATTTACTCGACAATACCCCACGGCAACTCTGGTTACAACGGCTATTGGGCTATCCGCAACCCAGTTACGCCCACATTCCTCTCGCACTCGCTGCGAACGGGCAAAAGCTGAGTAAACAAAATTTTGCCCCGGCGGTAACAACTGAACAATGCTTACACACGTTACTGGCAGTCTGGCATTTCTTAGGTCAAATCACGCCCCCTGCTAAGGCATTTGCTAATCCACAGGAGTTTTGGGGCTGGGCAATTACGCACTGGGATATTCATCGCGTTCCGCGTGTGCAAAGTCAAATTTACCATCAACCGATTGATTCACTATGAATACACAGGACACTGCAATGAATGGACGCTGGCAATTCTGGGTTGATCGTGGCGGCACATTTACCGACATTGTAGCCAAAACCCCCACGGGTGAATTGGTAACACACAAACTGCTGTCAGAAAACCCTGAACGTTACCCTGACGCGGCGATTCAAGGAATTCGTGAATTGCTGGGGGTAACAGCAGGGCAAGCTATTCCCGTGGAACAGATTGATACCGTGCGTATGGGTACAACCGTTGCCACCAATGCCTTACTGGAGCACAAAGGCGAAGCCGTGTTGTTAGTAACGACACGCGGTTTTGCTGATGCCTTGCGCATCGGTTATCAGCAACGCCCCCACTTATTTGCACTGGCGATTGAATTGCCGCAAATGCTGTACACCAATGTACTGGAAGTGGATGAACGCATTGCTGCGGATGGGCAAATCCTGCAAACACCGGATGAAACGCAAATCCGCCGCGATTTACAAGCCGCATTCGACAACGGTTTACGGGCGGTGGCGATTTTGTTCATGCACGCTTATCGCTACCCACAGCACGAAACGTTGGTCGCAGCGATAGCGCGGGAAATCGGTTTTAGCCAAATTTCTACCAGCCACACGGTTAGCCCGTTGATTAAATTCGTAGGGCGTGGCGATACCACCGTGGTGGATGCGTATTTATCCCCCGTACTGCGCCGCTACGTGCAGCAAGTAGCGCAATCATTACCGAATACCAAGCTGTTTTTCATGCAATCCAACGGTGGGTTGACGCACGCGGAACATTTCCAAGGCAAAGATGCAATCCTCTCAGGCCCCGCAGGCGGCGTGGTGGGTATGGTACAAACAGCACAAGCAGCAGGTTTCGATAGACTGATTGGCTTTGATATGGGGGGAACGTCTACCGATGTGTGCCATTTTGCGGGTGAATACGAACGAACGCTGGAAAGCCACATTGCCGGAGCACGTATTCGCGCCCCCATGATGCAGATTCATACGGTTGCGGCAGGCGGTGGCTCGATTTTGCATTTCGATGGGCAACGTTTCCGCGTCGGACCGGATTCCGCCGGGGCAAATCCGGGTCCCGCAGCCTACCGACGGGGCGGTAAACTGACCATTACCGATTGCAATGTCATGCTTGGCAAGTTGCAACCCGACTATTTCCCGCACATTTTCGGGCGCGACGCTAACGAAGCTCTCGATGTCAGCACGGTACAACAGCAATTTGCGCAACTAGCCGCGCAAGTGGGAATGGATGCCGCCAAGGTTGCGGAAGGTTTCTTAGCCATTGCCGTCGAAAACATGGCGAGTGCCATTAAGAAAATCTCGGTACAACGCGGCTATGACGTAAGCACTTACACCTTATGCTGCTTTGGTGGCGCGAGTGGGCAACACGCCTGTTTAGTCGCGGAAAGTTTGGGCATGAAACGGGTATTGCTACACCCCTTCGCGGGTGTGCTATCCGCGTATGGCATGGGTTTAGCGGATGTACGACACATTCTGACCCGCAGCGTGGAAGCGGAATTGAGCGCGGAATGTTTACCCCATCTTCACCCATTACGCGCTGCACTAATTGCTGAAACCAGTGCACACCTGCACGCACAAGGAATGAATAGCGCACCATTGCGCCACGAAAGCCGTTTGCACTGCCGTTATGCGGGATCGGATTCCAGCTTAAGCATTGCGTGGAATGCAGAAGATGCACCAGCAATCCGCACCGCATTTGAAACAGCACACCGCCAGCG
>CAZJDN010000014.1:0-16078 GCA_964544775.1 uncultured Thiothrix sp. | reverse complement strand
TATTGCAGGCGTTACCGACTTTGCTGCCCTTACGCAACGTTCCTCCGCCAGCAGTCAGGAAAACGCCGTCACCACTTCGCATTCAGTATTTATGCGCGGGGAATGGCGTGATACGGCGTTTTACCAGCGGGATGCGTTACCCATTGAACAAAGCATCACTGGTCCTGCCGTGATTTTGGAAAGCACTGGAACGGTGGTGGTCGAACCCAACTGGACGGCGCGTTTAACGCAACAAGGGAATTTATTGCTGGAACACGACGCGGCAATGCCGCTTCCGCTGACTGCTGACACGGCAGAAATAACGCCCGACCCGATTCGCCTTGAGATTTTCAATAACCTGTTCATGTCGATTGCGGAACAAATGGGCTTTGTGCTGGAACAAACCGCTGTTTCCGTCAATATTAAGGAACGCTTGGACTTTTCTTGCGCGATTTTCGACCCAGTAGGCAATTTAGTAGCCAACGCACCGCACATGCCTGTGCATTTAGGCAGTATGAGCGAAAGCATTAAAGCCGTTATTCGCGCCAATGCGGGGGCAATGCAAACAGGCGACGCTTTCGTGCTGAATGACCCGTACAATGGCGGTACGCACCTACCCGATATTACGGTTGTCAAACCTGTGTTTGATACCTGTGGGAAAAATGTTCTGTTTTATGTCGCCACACGCGGACATCACGCCGACGTAGGTGGAATTACCCCCGGATCTATCCCTCCACAAAGCCAACATTTGAGCGAAGAAGGCATTTTGCTGCGTAATGTGAAACTGGTCGACGCGGGGCGTTTCTGCGAAACCGAGATTCGCGCTTTGTTAGCCACAGGCGATTACCCCGCACGCAATATTGCTTACAACATGGCTGATCTTAAAGCCCAACTCGCTGCGTGTGCGCGGGGAGAAAATGAACTCAAACGCTTGATTACGCAAATGGGTTTAACCACCGTGCAGGCATACATGCGCCATGTACAAGATAACGCGGAAGCCGCCGTGCGGCGTGTCATTGGCACACTCAAAAATGGTAGTTTCCGCTACCCAATGGATGATGGTAGCCAGATTTGCGTCACGATTTGCGTCGATCACCAGCAACAATCCGCCACGTTGGACTTCACTGGCACAAGCCCACAACACGCTGGCAATTTAAACGCCCCTACCGCTATTACCCGCGCTGCTGTGTTGTATGTGTTCCGTTGTTTGGTGCAAGACACCATTCCGCTCAACGAAGGCTGCCTTAAACCGCTGAAAATTATTATTCCCCCCGGCTCAATGCTTAACCCGCAATACCCCGCAGCCGTGGTTGCAGGCAATGTAGAAACCTCGCAATACGTGGTTGACGCACTGTTTGGCGCACTTGGCACAATGGGCGCAGCACAAGGCACGATGAACAACGTAACGTGGGGCAATGCAAGCCACCAATATTACGAAACCCTTTGCGGCGGTGCGGGAGCAACGGCAACGGCTGACGGTGCAAGCGGCGTACATACCCACATGACCAACTCTCGCCTTACCGACCCCGAAATCCTCGAAACACGCTTTCCCGTGCGTCTCGAAGCCTTCCACCTACGCCCCCATTCCGGCGGCAAAGGTAAATTCAACGGCGGCGATGGCGTAGTGCGGAAAACTCGCTTCCTCGAACCCATGACCGTCAGCATTGTTTCAGGGCATCGCCAAGTCGCACCGTATGGCATGGCAGGTGGTAGAAACGGGCAATGCGGCGTGAACCGCCTATTACGCACCGACGGCTATTTGGAAACCTTGGCAGGCATTGCACAAGTCGAAGTCGCGGCGGGTGATGTCTTAACTATTGCCACGCCGGGCGGTGGTGGGTATGGGGAAAAGTAGATTTTTTACTTGAACATCAGCACGGGTACGATCAAGCCACACTACAATGGTATAAACCATCAGCGTAGGATTATTTTATGTGCTGCATTTTCCGCCGCCTTTTTTTCACATTCATTATCGCGTGTGGGGGGTTAGGTAGTTGTCCTAGGTTATACGCCAGCGACATACCGCCGCCACCGCTCAACACGGGCATTAGTCAGCTTGTGAGTTTGGGGGATTCAGCCGTATTTCTGGCTTACAATCCACAATACGGCACAGAATTATGGCGCACAGACGGTACACCCGCAGGCACACGCTTACTCAAAGACACCCTGCCCGGTGTGGACAGTGGTTTATTCGCCAATACTTACACCCGCTTTACGCAGCAACCTGCTCGCATTACAGCAGGTACATTTTACTGGGGTAAAACTCAAAAGCAGTGGGTATTGTGGAAAACTGACGGCACACAAGCTGGCACGCTACCTTTACAAACATTTCCCGCGCTCGACGATGAAGTATTTAGCCTTGAAACAACCCTAATCCCGCTCAATGAGCGCGTTTTATTTTGGGTAGATGATGGCAAACACGGGCTGGAATTGTGGTGTAGCGACGGTACGCCGCAAGGTACGCAATTGCTGGTTGATGCCACGCAAGATCAACACCCTGCCAATAAATCGCTGAACAATTACGCGCCCGAATTTTTAGTAAAGGGGCAAAATGTTTATTTCTCCGTGCCGGATAAGCGCGATAATTTGCTTTATTCCGTACAAAATACCGCCTACTCCCTGTGGCGCACAGACGGTACACCCCAAGGAACACAGCGCGTTACCGCCCTTGCTTTGCCAACACAATCCGCGCACTTACTCGGTATACGCGGGAATAGCTTGTTCTATGGTTTGATCAATGCGCAATACCAGCAAGAATTATGGCAAATGGACTTGGTAAGTAAGGCGAAAACCCAGATTACGACCTTACCGAGTAAACTGTATGATCGGGGCATCGGCTTCCCCTTACTGACAAACGACAAACTGTACTTTTGGCAAGATGCCGCAGATGAACACAATAACACCAGCGAACTGTGGGTTTCAGACGGTACAGCAAAGGGTACACAATCGTTGCTTAGCCTGTTAAACCCCGAATACCGTTTTTATTCCGAACCGTTTGAGTTTGCTAGACAGGTATATTTCTTTGGATTAACGGGCTTTGCTGCCACTAACCAACCCCCTGCGGCATTATGGCGCACAGACGGTACGCGCCAAGGCACACAAGCCGTTCAAGTTCCTCATTTACCTGACGAATACGGGCAGCAAAAACCGTTTGTAATCCTCAACTCCCACTTGTTGTTTGCAGCAGCAAACCCGTGGTCAAAAACACACCCCGCCAGTTATTTACAAAGCCTCAGCGCAGATAAGCCGAAACAAGCCGTGACACTAGGCAAATACCTCAATATCACCTTGCTTGCACAAGCGGGGCAACAGATTACAGGTAAATTATTGTTTATTGCAGGTGATGCATTATGGCAAACCGATGGTACAGCAGCAGGTACGCACAAAATTACATCCTTGCACATTCCCCCGACACAACAGGCGGTTAATTACGATAGCGATACATTATTCTCCCCGCCTGTGATCTTGGATAACGGTAAGTATTTGTTCACCCCATTGAGTGCAAGCACAACCCTCAGTCAAGCATTGTGGGTAACAGATGGTACTGCGGCAGGCACACACAAACTGTTAGCATTACCCCCAACACAATAATAGGAGTTAGCACATGGAATACCGCCAATTGGGTCATACCGACATCAAAGTCAGCACGATTTGCCTTGGGACAATGACATTCGGCGAACAAAACAGCGAAACGGAAGCCCACCAACAGCTTGATTACGCATTGGCGCACGGGGTAAATTTCATCGACGCAGCCGAGCTTTACCCCGTACCACCGCGTGCGGAAACACAAGGGCGTACAGAGCAATACATTGGTACGTGGCTGAAACAACGCCAAAACCGTGAACAATTTATCCTTGCCACCAAAGTTGCAGGACCTGGAGCAAAAGAATGGATTGGGCATTTACGCGGTGGTCCCAAACTCAATGCCGACCACATTAACCGCGCCATTGATGCCAGCTTGCAACGCCTGCAAACCGATTACGTCGACCTGTATCAAGTACATTGGCCAAGCCGCAGTACCAATTATTTCGGTAAACTCGGCTACACCTACGCCAAAGACAACCACCACGAAACCATTGCCGAAACCCTTACCGCCTTAAGTGCATTAGTACAAGCGGGTAAAGTCCGGCATATTGGCATTTCCAACGAAACACCGTGGGGGACACTGAGCTACTTGGCTTTAGCGAAAGAATTGGGGCTGGAACGGATTGTTTCCGTACAAAATCCCTACAGCTTACTGAATCGCACTTACGAAATCGGCATGGCGGAAATTGCCCACCGTGAAGGTATTGGGCTGCTCGCTTATTCACCGCTCGCGTTTGGCGTATTAAGTGGCAAATACTTGGATGGCAACAAACCCGCTGGTGCACGCCTGAGTTTGTGGGGAAATTATTTCACCCGCTATACCGGAACGACAGGGCAACAAGCCACCCGCTTGTATGTGGAACTGGCACAACAACATGGGCTTGATCCGGCGCAAATGGCATTGGCGTATGTAAACAACCGCCCGTTTTTGACCGCGAATATCATTGGCGCAACCACAATGGCACAGTTGCAAAGCAATATTGCGAGTGCCACGCTGTCGCTTTCCCAAGAAGTATTGGCAGGCATTGAAGCGATTCATGCCCAACACCCGAACCCTTGCCCCTAAACGCGCTCGCAATGGGGGAGCAAACGACTCCCCCATTTGCCTGTTACACCACCATACTACCTTTGCTTGCGAGTTTCAGACGAATATCTTGCAACGTGGTTAGCACCGATTGCGAGGAGGTTTCCTTACCCGTTTCCACCGCTTCCAACATGCATTGCAGGAAGGTTAAATGCTCGGAAACGTAACGAATTTTACGCGGTGCTGTGCCACGCGATACGGCTACATCGTAGTAATGGATCACGCCTTGCATTTGCACATCTTCTTGCAACCGCGCACTGAGCAAGTAATCCAATAAACTGTATTCGGCTAACGTAATACCCGTGAGGAAGCTCGGTGCGGCTTTTTCCGCGCTTTCAGCCGCTTGCAAGGCTTTTTGCATCCACTGTTTGATTTCTTGGCGATCAAGCTGTTTGAGTTGCCCACGCAAATAACGCACAACTCGCCCCGTTAACCAGTTAATCAGGGGGTAAACTGCTACTTCTGCGGTTGCAGCAAACACGAATTCATGCGCTTTTTTGTAAGCAGTTTCCATCATCTGCAAAGCACGGATACGCTCTTCGCCCGTCGTAAGCATGGCTTGGCGTTTCCAATATTTGCCTTCGTCTTCCATGCGCTGCAAGCTATTCCCCAAACCTTCTAGCAACTTGATGATTTTTAAGCTGTCATCCATTAGCAAATGGGTAAATACCGCAGGGTCTACGCCGTCAGGGGCGGACATCTGCCCCAAATGAATACCCAATGCCCACGCTGTTTGTAGGTTTACCTTGTCTTCTAACATGCTTAAGGGGTAATCCGATTCGGGCGAATCAATTGCAGCGCGGTACGCCTCCAAGGCTTGCGGGTAGAGTTCCAACTTACCGTAGGCTCGTCCCAAATGGTACAAAATGCTTGCCTGCCCCAACCATTGGGCGGGAATAGCGGCGTGCAATTGCTGCAAACGGGTGCTTAATTCAGGGTATTCCAACACTTGCGATGTGTCGGAAGCGTTAATCAGATTGCGTAATTCCGTAACCACTTCGACTTCCGCCACGAATCGCCACGACTCACTGGTTTGTGTGGAAGTTTCTTGCTCCTCTTCCGGCTTGCGATTCACCAAACGGTATTCTGGGTCGCCATAACATTGATACGCCCCCCACGTATTCGCCCCCGAATGTAACCGCCACGTTTCACGCCGCGCTTCCAATACCGCTTTCCCAAAGGTATACCCTTGCAACAATTGGCGATAACAGGTTTCGGAAAAGACCCGTGCTGCCTCATCATTAATCGCCCACCCCGCTGCTACGACGGCTTTTACCCCCATTGCAATCAATTCCTCGGCGAAACTGGCGGCTAATTTGCTGCGATCTGCCGTAAGGGTATTTTTTGCGGCTTCATCGAGCTTATCCATTTTGCCCAAGTAACAGCAGTTGATGAAGACGAATTCGGGAATACTCCCCATCTGACGGATTTCCACAGGCGTAAGGAAAATACCATTCCCCAGCACCATACCGCTAACCAAGGTATCGCTGTCTTCATTGGGCTGATAACGGTAAACCCCGTGCCCCGCTAAATGCAGTACGCGGTAATCCCCCGTCAGCAAGGCGTGTAAAATGGCTTGCGAACTGCTGCCGATTTCACCGACAACTTCGGTAAAACCGCCCTCTTCCAACAGCTTTACCACCCTTTCTGCTTCTTGGTGTGCGGCATCCAAACGCGGAAACGGCATTTCTGTCGGTGGGTCGCCAATCACCAAGGCAGTACGCCCGAAGGTACTGCGTTTTACCGCGCTGTATTGCGTCACCATTAATTGACGTAATACGCCAGAACGTACTGACAAGGGCTGCGATTCAGGGTTACGGCGGTCATACAGCAACTCCCACGGGTAAGCGGAAGCCTCCGCATCCAATACCAACACCAGATTTTCAGCATTGGGGGCTTGCTCTTTCATTTCCGGCGGCAATAGCAATTCAAACAGAATTTTGCCCAATTCCGTATCGCCATTGCTGGAAGCCGTTGCTTTTTCGATGAATTGGTCAACCAAACGGCGTTGCGTCGATTGCAAAACCAATTCCGCCCGCGCTCGGTCCGTCAGTGAAGTGTATTTTAACCCGTCTTGGTGCGCTTCGATCTGCAAGCGTCGCCACCAACCGCTGGAATCGCGGTACATCACGCGACGGCGATTACCGGGTAAAAGAGCCAACAAACTACGCGCACTGAAATCTTGGCGAAATTCTGGGTAAGTCACCATATTGCGTAATACACGCGCGGCTTCCACCGCCCGATCTTCGTAAATTTCGATGAAATCCACCGTGCTCAAGCGCACTTTTGCCCCGTGTTCGGTTTTATCCAACAGCAAATTCGCCCGTACAACAGCCCGTAAAATGGACGCAATCGCATCGGCTAAACTCACCCCACCCGCAATCGTACCAATCAATAAGGTCGCAACGCGCACAGGCACAAAATCAACCTCATCAGGCACAGGCATTGCGGCGGGACGGGCTAATTCCGTGCGTACTGCCAAAGCGTAATTAATCATCGCATCCATAAACGTTGCCAGTAAACGACTGGGAGTCAATTTCCCCACTTCGCCTAACCCAACCACGACTGCACCGCCCGGTTTTTTACCCGGATTAAACACAACCTCCGAAGTTTTCAACGCACCGGGGTATTTACCTAACCGTTGTAATTCACTTAAACGCCCATCCAAACAACGATCTAGCACCGATTCTGAACTTAAAATCGCATCCCCTTCGTAATGCCCTACCACTACCGGATAGCTGGAATATTCCAAATCGCCGTGAATCACCCGCACGTCTACCTGTGGACGCACTTCTTCGCGGGTAATTTGCGTGTGGAAACCCAACGCCGCCGCGCGTAATTCGGTTTCATCGGGGTAAAGTTCCGCTTGAATTTCTGGCAACCATTGTTCCCCTACCGCTGCGGTTTGGGGGGGAATTTGATCCAACTGTTGCGTTGATCCTTCCGTCAACAAATTCAAAATAGCGGGGAAATAATCGGCATGGCTTGCCATATAACCGTGTTCCACAGGCATAAACCATTGCTGCCCACGGAAATTCAACCCCGCACGCAATGTAACCCCATCGCCTTCCCCGTTTGCACGAAACCGCCACGCATTACTCGCACTGTCCATACGCAAATCACACGGAGTTAAACGCGCTCGCCCGTGTACATACAATACCCGTTGCGTATCCAAACTCACCGCTTGCAGTTGCGCTCTGACACGTTGCGCATCGGGTAATAAACGCCGCGCCGACCACGTAGCAAAACGGTTGCCTAACGGTGCTTGCCAACGCCCTTCTTGCAACCAATCCAACGGCAATTGTTGCAACAAACCGAGCCATTCCGCACTTTGTTCCGCAATCAAGGCTTTCTCTTCCTCGCGTGCTTGCCCGTCCACGAGGTCTAACATTCGCACCAAACGGTGTTTACCTAGCAAAATTTGCGCCGCGTTGAATGTCCCCTGCAACGGTGTGCCCAACAGCACACAACGGCAATCGGCTTCTTCTTGTAACCGTTTCCACACGCCCGGTAATTCGCTCATCATGGCATTGAGCACTAAACCACCGCAGGAATGCGCCAGTAACCGCACCACCCATTTCCGTTTCGCTTGGGCGGCTTGCTCCAATTCCTGTTCGAGCTTTTTGCCCAAATCACGCCCAGCCTCCAATAAACACCGCCGCCAGTCATACGGGAAGGTTTCCACCCGATAGAAATCTGCGAGGTAATTCAACAACGGTTGGTAAGCCGTGGCTAAAACCTCCCCCGCTTGTACCCCTGCTTGCGCCATTTTCAATAAGCTGAAATCGCCCCACGATAACGCCCCCATGTCCAACCACACGGGGTTATCGTTCACGCTCAAGGTTGACCCCATGCTAGCGGGAATAAAATACAGCGCGTTTTTCTTGCTCGCGTCTTCTACCGCGGCCCTTGCTAACGACGGCTTATTCACGCCAGCAGGCAGGGTTTGCAATAACGGGGCTTTTTCTGGCTTTTGCAGCCCATTGAGGATGCAATCCAGCACTTGCGCATCGCGGAAATAACCAAAATGGCTGCTGCTATCGCGCTGATCTACGTAAAAGTGCAGCGGCTTTTGCCGTGCTAACCCGCCATACATACTGACGGTATTCACCACATAATCGTTTTCTTCGCCAAAAAAGCCTTCACTGACCCACGCCTTAAAATGCCCTAACACGGTTGAGGCTTTCGCATTCCCCGCAATGACAATTAAATCAGACGCAGGCAGACGCACATTGGGGCGATTCAGCAACCGAATCAGCGGTGACGTGGGCATCATGGCTTCGATACCCGGCAATTCCCTTGGGTTGGTGCGTTTTTTTACTACCGCGAGTAACACCATACGCACGAATTCAGCCAATAACCGGAAACGCGGCAACGACTGTAAATTAAGTAAATTGAAAAGGACAGATAAGTTATCTTCCAACCGTGCCGCCGCCAAAACCGTACCGCGCATGGGGCACGCCACGCGCAGAAAACGTTCCACCCGAATATTTTTTTCGCGCAGCAACGTTGCTAGCGTGTTCAAATCATCGCGTTCACTTTGCCTAACGGGGTCATTAAAGGCGCGTAATTCATCGCTGGTAAAAATAGTATCGTCATCGTGGTAAGACTTATCATCCTCCCCATTGCCGCGTTGCAACCCCGCTTGGCAGAGCAACTCCCCAATCAGCCCCCCGCGTGAATGGCTAATCAAATGCAAACGGGTATTCGCAGGCAATTCGCGCACAACCTGCAATGCATTGTGTATTGGGCTAACGGTGAGCGTGTAATGCTCTAAGGTAAGAATTTGCCCACGGTACGAGGCGAACAAACGTTGCAACCACGCTGCGGGGTTGTAACCTGCGCGTGCTTCCCACAACTCACCGAAACTGCCATCCGTACTGGAAAACGTGCCGTGCAAAAACAATAGTACAGGCTGACTCACATCCAGTTCAGTGGCATTAAAGGCTTGCAATTTCAACGCACTGGTATCAGCACAGCGGAATAACCCTGTTTGTGCCATGCGCTGCGCTTCGAGCATTTCAACGATTTTATTTACCGCTGCGTTGGTTAAATCGCCTACCAGCTCAATGTCTAAAACGCGCAAAAACCTTAATACCAAACCCACCGCGCCACGGTTACGCGCCGTATCAAAACTGCTGGGTGTAATAACCCACGACTGATTGCCTGCACGGTTTTTTTCTTGCACCGTTTGCGCCCGTAAATCCCCCGCACGTACCCACCGTTTGTAACCGCCCTCAAATTCCAATTCCAGCAGGGTATCTTCGGCAAGATTGTCTAATTCAACGGGTTCGCCATTGCTGCGTTGCCCAGCCTCCAGTTGCACTTCTTGGCGGCAGGTAATGGTTAAAATAGCTTTAAATGGGTCAGATTGCTGTTGCGGCAAATTTTTTCCAGTTACTTTGCCACTGACTTTAATGGATTCCATCGCTTCCCTCGGCTTTCAACATCTTTGGCTGTATGTAGTACAAAACATGACACCACGCCGTAACAACCGGATAAAGTGTGTTGTAATTACGCAAGGGAAGGGAAAAAAGACAATAGGCGATGCATGACTGCACCGCCTTAGCAACGAAAGGGCATTATTCCACTAATTGGCTGTTTGCGGGATAGCCGCCCGTAAGCGCAGCAGCAATAAACGCACCGCTTCACGCCGCATTTCTTGCTTAATGGTGTCCTCTTCTTCGGACGTACCCAACACGTAAGTACCGTTATACACTTGGTAACGCTCGACGTGTACCGAGCGTTCCTCATCACCCGAAACGCCCTGCCCACTGACGCGGAAGCTGACTTCCAGCGTGTGGTTAAACTCGCGCACTTGGCGCGTAGCAGAATACCCCGATACCGTGCGGTTTTCGCGGTATTGCGTAATGGTCAACGTCACTGGCGCATCCGCAGCACTGGCTTTCACGCTTGCCCCTGCACTGTTTAAACCATCACGTAAGGCTTGAGAAAATGCCCCCGATTTATCATCGCCTTGCAAATAAATGCCTTGCGCTAATTTAACCGTCGTACTGTTACTGCCACGCAAATGAAACGGCTCACCGCAACCTGCTAGCAGAACGAGAGCTATCAATGCCGATGCAATCTTTTTCATCAGTTTGCCACAATGTTAACCAGACGACCTTTAACGACGATGACCTTACGCACGGTCACGCCTTCAAGGAACTTCTGTACGTTTTCATTCGCTAAAGCGGCGGTTTTGACTTCCTCTTCGCTCGCACTCGCACTCACGGGCACTTTACCCCGCACTTTGCCATTGACTTGCACAATCAATTCCAAGGTATTTTGCACTAAAGCTGATTCATCAACGGCGGGCCATTCCACATCCACCACCGCTTGCGTAGAACCTAACGCTGCCCACAATGCATGACAAATGTGCGGCGTAATCGGGGCAAGCATAATGATGAGTTTTTCCAAGGCTTCTTGACGCACAGCGCGACCTTGCGCGGAATCATCCGCAAAACGGCTAATGTCATTCAGCAATTCCATGTTTGCTGCCACTACCGTATTGAACGTGTGCCGACGTGCCATATCGTCGCCCACTTTTTGTAGCGTTTGGTGAACTTTACGGCGTAAGGCTTGCGCTACATCGTCCAAGCTAGCGGTATCCAAAGTATCAACTGCACCGCCTGCAACGTGCTCAAACACCTGTTTCCACAAACGGCGTAAGAAACGTTGCGCCCCTTCCACACCGGAATCTGACCATTCCATGCTTTGATCGGGTGGCGCGGCGAACATCGAGAACAAACGCAAGGTATCCGCGCCGTATTTCTCAATCATTTCTTGTGGATCAACACCGTTGTTTTTGGACTTGGACATTTTGGTCACGCCACCTGCCGTAACCGCTGCCCCATCCGCCACCAACGTTGCGCCTAAGATACGCCCTTTTTCATCGCGTTCCACACTCACCGTACTCGGCGAGAACCAATCTTGACCACCACCCTCACGTTCACGGTAGAACGTTTCTGCCAATACCATGCCTTGGGTCAAAAGATTGCTGAAAGGCTCGTCCGATTCCACCAAGCCACTATCACGCATTAATTTGTGGAAAAAACGCGAATACAGCAAGTGCAAAATCGCGTGTTCAATCCCGCCGATGTATTGATCCACTGGCAACCAGTAATTCGCACGCGCATCCAACATCGCATTGCTGCTATCGGGGCAAGCGTAACGCGCGTAATACCATGATGATTCAAAGAACGTGTCAAACGTATCGGTTTCACGGATAGCAGGTTTACCGCAGCACGGGCAAGTGGTTTGGTAGAACTCCGGCATCCGTTTGATTGGCGAACCACCCGTTTCATCAAACGTCACGTCTTCGGGCAATACCACGGGTAAGTCTTTTTCAGGAACAGGGACTGCGCCACAATCATCGCAATAAATGATCGGAATTGGGCAACCCCAATAGCGTTGACGCGACACACCCCAGTCACGCAGGCGGAAATTCACCCGACGACGACCTTTTCCTTTCGCTGTCAACCAGTTGGCAATTGCATCGAAAGCCGCTTCGGAACTCAAATGGCTAAATTCGCCGGAATTAACCAACACGCCTTTTTCGGTGAAAGCCGCTTGGGTAAGATCGATTTCACGCCCATCGTGTGGCGCAATCACTTGTTTAATGGGCAAGTTGTAAACTTGGGCAAATTCCCAGTCACGCTGATCGTGCGCAGGGACTGCCATCACCGCGCCCGAACCGTAAGACATCAGCACGAAATTCGCTACCATAACGGGCACTTCTTCACCCGTAATAGGATGAATCGCTTTAAAACCCGTTGCTATGCCTTTCTTTTCCAAGGTTGCCATATCCGCTTCGGCAACTTTGACTTGCTTGCATTCTTCGACAAAAGCAGCGACCGCAGGGTTATGTTCCGCCGCTTTTAAGGCTAAGGGGTGTTGTGCTGCAACCGCGACATACGTTACCCCCATTAAGGTATCGGGGCGCGTAGTAAAGACGCTAAGGCTTTGTAAAATACCGACTAAGCCAAATTCCAGTTCTACCCCTTCGGAACGTCCAATCCAGTTTTCCTGCATGGTGCGGACTTGTTGCGGCCAACCGGGCATTTTGCCGATTTCTTCTAATAATTCATCCGCGTAAGCTGTAATCTTCAAAAACCACTGATCAATTTCACGCTGTTCGATTAACGCCCCTGAACGCCACCCACGTCCGTCAATCACTTGCTCATTGGCTAATACCGTTTGGTCTACCGGGTCCCAGTTAACGGTGGATTTTTTACGGTAAACCAGCCCTTTTTCATACAACTGGGTAAAGAACCATTGTTCCCAACGGTAATACTCCGGTTTACAGGTCGCAATTTCCCGCGCCCAATCAATGCCTAACCCCATTGATTTAAGCTGATTCCGCATGTAATCAATGTTTTTGTACGTCCATGCGGCTGGGGCGGTATTGTTTTTAATCGCGGCATTTTCCGCAGGCAAACCGAAGGCATCCCAACCCATTGGTTGCAACACGTTTTTACCTTGCATCCGTTGGAAACGCGCAATCACGTCGCCAATGGTGTAATTACGCACATGCCCCATGTGTAATACCCCACTGGGGTACGGAAACATGGACAAACAATAATATTTTTCCTTGTCCGGGTTTTCCGTAACCTCAAATGTACGATTGGCTTCCCAGAACTGCTGGACTTCCGGCTCCAGTGTTTTATGGTTGTACTGTTCCTGCATGGCACTACTCATGGGGTGGACTACTTATGGGTAAAATTCAAAGGTGCGAAGCATACAAAGGCTGAAAAGGCTTTTCCAGCCACTTGCGCCATAAGCGGTCGATTATAGCTGAGTATAAGGGCTATTTCTGCTCAATATGTTTGTCGGGCGAATAAGCGTTCCATGCGATTTTGCCAACGCAGCATACGTTTACCGCGTTGTTCTGGTTGCATAATGGGACGTAACGTTTGCGCGACACTGAATGGTTTTAACAGTGTGTCAGTGATTTTCATTGCGGTGCGGTTTGTGTCGTCTTCACCTTTCATGGATGCAATCTCCTTGTTTGTTATGATCTTCAAAGCATAAGCATAACGTGGAGATTTGCAAAAAATGTGTAGAACCGACGGAAGGTTTTTGCAAACAGGAGCGTGTATACGCCCCCGTTACAGCGATTATTAGCGTTCGAGTGTGCGGACATCCGCCGCGATTTTATCCAATACGCCATTGACGAACTTATGCGCTTGTTCCGCGCCGTACTTTTTCGCCAAATTCACGTATTCATTGACCACAACTTTAAACGGGGTTTCGATGTGATGGAGTAATTCACACGTTGCTACCCGTAAAACGGCTTGTTCAATCGGGTCAACCTGACTTAATTTACGGTCAAGGTGGGGAGCAATGCGATTTTCCAATGCTTCGCCGCCTTCAATGGCACTGCGCAGTAATTTGTGGAAAAACGCCGCATCCGCTTTACGGAAATCTTCTGCTAAATCACGGTCTTCTTGAAAATACAGGTAGATGTCTTTGAATTCATTCCCTGTGATTAACCACTGATAGACACCCTGCATCGCTAACCGCCGCGCAACACGGCGATGGGCGATTAATTGCTGGGACTCGGAAAGGGGTTTGCGTCCAGCCATTGCTATTTATTTCCTGATTTTGCGCAGCAGTGAAACCATCTCAAGCGCGGATAAAGCCGCTTCCGCGCCCTTATTACCTGCTTTTGTACCTGCACGTTCTACCGCTTGCTCAATAGTATCGGTGGTCAATACACCGAAAATCACTGGCAATTCGTGGCTTAAACCCACGCTTGCCAAACCTTTGGTTGCTTCATTAGCAACAAAATCGAAATGCGGCGTACTGCCACGAATAACCGCCCCTAAGGCAATAATCGCGTCGTAATCACCGTTTGCTGCCATTGCTTGCGCTGCCAGTGGCAATTCAAACGCCCCCGGTACACGAATGACATCAATACTTTCCTCTTGCACACCGCCATGACGTTTTAAGGCATCAATCGCACCTGATAACAGGCTTTCGACGATAAAACTGTTAAAACGCGCTACAACAATGCCGTATTTAGCTTCTTGCGGGGAAAAATCTCCCTCAATGACATTAAAGCCCATCGCTATTCCCAATTAATCTTGCACATAATCAACTACTTCTAAACCGAATCCAGCAATGCCGTGGAAACGCTTAGGCGCACTCATAACCCGCATACGGCGAACACCCAAATCGGAAAGGATTTGCGCACCAATACCGTATGTTTTCAATTCCGCCGGGGATGCAACATTTTCAGCTACAGACGGCTTGGATTCAAACTCTTTTAGCTGCGTGAGCAAATCTTTATTCTGCGCGGGGTCACGCAAAATCACGATAATGCCTTGCCCAACTTCCTCAATGCGTTTCATGGCATTGCGTAACGACCAACTACGCCCCGATTCAATGATGGAAAACGCATCAAACAACTCGTGTTCCAAATGCACGCGCACCATTACCGCATCTTGCGCGGCAATTTCACCTTTCACCAACGCTAAATGCACATTACCACGGGCTAATTCTTGGTAAGCCACTAATTGAAACGCGCCAAATTCGGTATTCACGGTTTTTGCTAACACGCGCTCGACGGTTTTTTCGTTTTGCACACGGTAACGGATCAAGTCTTCAATCGTACCCATTTTCAAGCCGTGTTTTTCGGCGAAAATTTCCAAATCCGGGCGACGTGCCATTGTGCCGTCTTCGTTGAGGATTTCGACAATCACCGACGCAGGCTCGAAACCTGCCAACCGTGCCAAATCGCAACCCGCTTCCGTATGCCCTGCGCGAGTCAATACTCCGCCCGGTTGCGCCATGAGGGGGAAAATGTGCCCCGGCTGCTCAATATCCGCAGGCAATGCATTCGGCGCAACCGCTGTGCGAATCGTATGCGCTCGATCATAGGCAGAAATCCCCGTCGTAACACCTTCCGCCGCTTCAATCGAAACGGTGAAATTGGTACGGTGGTATTCGTCGGTAGAAGACACCATGAGCGGTAAATTCAATTGTTTGCAACGTTCCCGCGTCAACGTCAAACAAACCAAACCACGCCCTTCTTTGACCATGAAATTGACATCTTCGGGGCGCGTGAGGGAAGCCACCATCAATAAGTCGCCTTCGTTTTCACGATCTTCGTCGTCGACGATAATGACCATCTTACCAGCGGCAAGGTCTTGGATGATTTCTTCCGTTGTATTGAATTGCATAAGCGTTCGCCTGCACCAAAGGGGTGATTTAACAAGGGCGCAATCATACGCCAAAACCCCAACGCTGACCAATGCCAGACTTTTCCTGTCAGAACCCGCTTACGGCTTACACAAAATCCACCCCACTGCATTTATTTAGGCAGTCTGCAAGCATATAATGCCGCGTTTCGATTTACCTACGGGAACACAGACATGGCACAGTCAGTTAAGAAAGTCGTGCTTGCCTACTCCGGCGGCTTGGATA
>CAZJDN010000013.1:0-26779 GCA_964544775.1 uncultured Thiothrix sp. | reverse complement strand
CAGACGGGGTTTGCCGTGCCGTCGACTGTTGCCAGCGACGCGGTGCGCTCTTACCGCACCGTTTCACCCTTACCGACGCACGCTCATTGCTGACCTTGCGCAGGCGGTTTATTTTCTGTTGCACTTTCCGTCGACTCGCGTCGCCTAGGCGTTACCTAGCGTCTTACCCTATGGAGCCCGGACTTTCCTCCCTCTTGTTAAAAACAAGACAGCGATTGCCCGATCAACTCTCAGCGTGGAACATACCAGATAGTGCTTAAGGTTGCACCTGTGAAACGGCAATTGTTGCGGAAGTACTGGTTTGTGGCACAAGAAAACCCCAGTAATGTTGAATGCGTTGTGGGAAAAACTGCGGATAATGATTTACACCATACCACAGGGCAATACTGACCAAAATAAATACAATCAGTAAATCAATTAAACGCTTAACGACCCACTTGGACACAAAAACTCCTTTGGATTGCTTATTCTGTTGCAAGGTATAGTCTAATTTTCAGCAGGTTGCGGTTATTTTCAACCGCTTTTCTGCACCAAACAGACGGGTTATACCTACGCGGGGTGTAATCTGCTACAGTAACCGACCGCTAAATAGTAGAGCTGAGTGAGCAACGATGAGTGCAATCCCTGAATCATTTCTAAAAAAAACTGCTGAACTGTCCAGTGAAATCACACAACCTTTTCCCCGTTCGCGCAAAGTGTATCTGACGGGTTCGCGCCCTGATCTTCGTGTCGGCATCCGCGAAATCGACCAACACCCAACCGCAGCCAGCTTTGGTGCGGAAGAAAACCCACCGATTCCGGTTTATGACACGTCTGGCCCATTCACTGATCCGAATGTCACCATTAACTTGCTGGAAGGCATTCCCGATGTGCGCCTGAATTGGATTTTAGAACGTAACGATACCGAAGCCTTACACGGCCCGACCTCAGAATACGGACAAGCGCGGCAAAATGACCCACGTTTGGCGCATTTACGCTTTGCCCATTTGCGTGCGCCGCGCCGTGCTAAAGCGGGCAAAAATGTCTCGCAGATGCATTACGCGCGTCAGGGCATGATTACGCCGGAAATGGAATACGTTGCCATCCGCGAAAACTTGAAGTTACAGGAATTACGCGCTGATCCACGTTATGCCAAACTGCTACGTCAGCACCAAGGTCATGCGTGGGGTGCGAATTTACCCGCCGAAATCACCCCCGAATTCGTGCGTGCCGAAGTTGCCGCAGGGCGGGCGATTATCCCCGCTAACATTAATCACCCTGAACTCGAACCGATGATTATCGGGCGCAATTTCCGCGTCAAAATCAATACCAATATCGGTAACTCGGCGGTCACTTCCTCGATTGAGGAAGAAGTGGAAAAAATGGCGTGGTCAGCGCGTTGGGGCGGCGATACCTTGATGGATTTATCCACAGGCAAAAACATCCACGAAACCCGCGAATGGATTCTGCGTAATGCACCGATGCCGATTGGCACTGTGCCGATTTACCAAGCGTTGGAAAAGGTTAATGGTAAAGCCGAAGATTTAACCTGGGAAATTTTCCGCGACACACTGATTGAGCAAGCCGAACAAGGAGTCGATTATTTCACCATTCACGCAGGGGTGCGTTTAGCCTATGTACCGCTGACGGCAGAACGCCTCACAGGGATTGTTTCGCGTGGCGGTTCGATCATGGCGAAATGGTGCTTAGCGCATCACAAGGAAAACTTCCTGTACACGCATTTTGAAGACATTTGCGAAATCATGAAGGCTTACGACGTGAGCTTCTCATTAGGCGATGGCTTACGCCCCGGTTCTGCCGCCGATGCCAATGACCGCGCCCAATTTGCCGAACTCGAAACCTTGGGCGAACTCACCAAAATCGCGTGGCAACACGATGTGCAAGTGATGATCGAAGGCCCTGGTCATGTGCCATTACACATGGTCAAAGAAAACATGGATAAGGAACTGCGCGACTGTTTTGAAGCCCCGTTCTATACCTTAGGGCCATTGGTCACGGACATTGCCCCCGGTTACGACCACATTACCTCCGGCATTGGCGCGGCGAATATCGGCTGGTACGGTTGCGCGATGTTGTGTTACGTCACACCCAAAGAGCATTTGGGTTTGCCGAACAAAGAAGACGTGCGCGTGGGGATTATTACCTACAAAATTGCGGCTCACGCGGCGGATTTAGCCAAAGGTTGGCAAGGTGCGCAAATCCGCGACAATGCCATGTCCAAAGCGCGGTTTGAATTCCGTTGGGAAGACCAATTTAACCTAGGCTTAGACCCAGACCGTGCGCGGGAATACCACGACGAAACCCTGCCAAAAGAATCCGCGAAAGTCGCGCATTTCTGCTCGATGTGTGGCCCGCACTTCTGTTCGATGAAAATCACCCAAGACGTGCGCGATTACGCCGCCAAACAAGGCGTGGATGCGAACGCTGCGTTGCAAAAAGGCATGGCAGAAAAAGCCGTGGAATTTGTCAAAACAGGCGGCAAAATCTACCATCAGGCGTAAACGCTATTCCTGCTAAATTTTCGGTGCATTTTGCCTGTTTTTGGTAAAATGCCCGAATGGAAGAATCACTCTCATTCACCGTCACCTTGGAAGGCGGTCAGCCTTCTGTACAGCTTGTTGTTTTGGAAGGCTATCGACATCCAAGCAGCATTATGGAAATCCCGTTTGGATTGCTGGATTTCCGTGCGCTTGTACGCAGTGCGCAAGCCACAGGCGACTATTGGATTGTCAATACCACTCCCGATTTACCCGAATTCCAAGTGGAATCGGCAGTTTTCGTGCGTCACCGTGATGGCAAAATCCTGTGGGATATTGTCTATGAGCATTACGAACCCTTTCTGGAAGTGGAACTCGACATCGACGATGAAGACGAGCCTGCGGACGAATACGACGAAAATGTCATTACCCTAACGTTTGACCCGTTCCAATACGTTAGCGCGATGTACCAATTCTGCCAACTTTACCCACAATTCAAGCCTGTCACCTTCCAAGCCGCAACGACGGAAGACAGCTTGCGTTTGGAACAATTCCTACCGCAGCTTTACATTTTGTGGCGACGCTATGGTGAAAATAGCGGTACGGTGGATGCGGACGGCGCATTAATTAACGATACCGACCAGTTTGCCCGCAAAGCAGAAGAACAATGGACGGACGAATTCCTCCGCTCCTTACTTGAAACCCGCTTTGGCAAAATCTTGGGTAATATTGATGCCTACCTTGATTCATTACCCGAAGATATACTGGCAAAACTCGAAGCCGACAGCGAAAGCATTGAAAAAGCCCTAAATCAACGCTGGGAAAAACTGGTGAATTCCTTAACTGAGGAAGAAGCTGAAGCACTGGAAAACGATCAAAGTGCCAGCAAATTCCCTAACAGTTTGAAATTGCGCTTAATGCGCGAATTCCTCTCTGGCAACCCATCGGTGTTATTAGGGCATCAATCCTTTGGGCTTGATGAAACTGACAATACCGACAAGAAAATTGTCAGTCTCGATCATTGGCGCAAAGAAAAGCACTGATTACAGCACAAACCCCAGTATGGCGTAGAGGGCGGCGGAAACTGCCCCGACTAAAAGTGCGTAAGGTAACTGCGACGTAGTGTGTTCCATTACATCACAACCTGCTGCCAATGCCGCAATAATGGTCGTATCTGCTAACGGCGAACTGTGATCCCCAAATACGCCCCCCGAAATCACTGCCCCAACCACCAAATGAATATCCGCCCCTGTAGCGACTGCCAATGCCACACCTACAGGCATCATAATGGAATACGTTCCCCATGCCGTTCCTGTCGCAAACGCAATTAACGACGAAAGCAAGAAAATTAATACCGGAATCCAACCCACCGCAAAATGCGGACGTGCTAACGCCGCCAGATAATCCCCTGTATGCAATGCTTTCACCAAATCGCCAATCACAAATGCCAGAACCAAAACCGTGACAATCGGTAACAATTCCCCTGCCCCCGTAAACAAACTGCTGAAATACGCTTTGCGCGTCATCTGACCTAAAATCACGTATTGCACAAACGCAACCAATAACGCCGCAACCACTGCGTAAAATACCGAAGAAGCCCCACTTCCCGCCAATAAAATATCCATTAAGGAAAAGTTACCGAGCGTACTGTGCTCATGCAATAAACTGCTTTTCCCCGTGAAATACAAACTCACTGGCATCGTGCCGATCAATACGGCGAGTGGTAATAACATATTCCATACGTGCGCTCCTTCAGCGGGAATCAAAGTACGAACTGGCACAGCTTGTTCCTCGTAATAACGCATTGGCCCAATATCCCAATTACGCCAAATAACCAATGGCACGAATAATACTGCTAATAGAGAATAAAAATTAAAAGGCAACGACTCAATCAAAATCGCCAGCGCATTACCGCTTAATTGCCCATCGGTAATTTGTGCGGTAATCAAACCCAATAACAAAACGCCCCAACCGTTTAAAGGAATCAAGGAACAAACCGGAGCTGCTGTTGCATCACACACGTAAGCCAATTTCTGCCGCGATACCCCGTATTTATCACATAAAGGGCGCGTTACCGCCCCAGCCACCAATGAAGTAATCGACGACTCAATAAAAATACCCAAACCAATAATATAAGCTAAAAACATTGCGCCTTTACCTGAACGCACCGTGCGGCTTCTTTGCGTAAGGAAATACACCAAACCCGCCACCCCGCCGCTATCCAACATTAAGCGCATGACTGAACCCACAAATAATGAAAAAATCAGGGTTTTCACAATCCATGCTTCGGCAAAAATCTGCACAATGCTATCCAGCATTGCCTGTATTGCATCCAACGGTTGGTAATTATGAAGAATCAAAAATCCGGCAAAAATACCGACGGAAAGGGAAATCAAAACATCGCGCGTAACCATTGCCAGTGCAATTGCCAGCAATGGCGGTAAAATCGACCATACACCAAAATCCATGCGACACTACTCAACAGGGGATAAACCCACAGAAGAATAGCACAAGCCCCGCAATAGCCCTAACGGCTAAACACACGCTCTAATTGCGGTGCAAGCTGCATAATAAAACTGCGATTTAACGCCACCCAAATAATCAGCGGCATAATCATCGGCAATAATAACACCCCCACTTGATAGCCTAGGGCAATCATATCCGCCCCAGCCGCAGAAATACTCTGTTGCGTTTGGAATGCCGCCCCGACATCAAAGGTAAGTGTTTTCAACACACTAAATAACATGCTAAACACTTCAGAAGGCAATACCAATAACATCCCCCAAAGTAAATTATGCCACTTATCTTTTCCCGGTGTTGCTAACATTAAAGCCACAACTAACGGTAAGCTATAACTGTAAATTAACGGGTTGGTATTAAACCCCAATACATCATCTCCCGGTGGCGGCGATAATACCGCGCCGCTGGCATCATGCCCAAAGTTAGAAGCCAACACCAACGTATGCCCATCCAACTTCAACCACATTAGCGCATCCGGCACAAACCAATGCAGCAACTTACTGGTAAGCAAGGTAATGGGGGCTAGGTGAAATGCCGCCGAGCTATACCACAAGAAAAACGTCAACGGGAAAAAAACCAATACACCCAACACAAAATGTTGCAACGGTTTTTGACTCATGCGGACAACTCCGAAACAGGTGGCGCGGGTGGTTCAATCGTTTGATCGTGCGGCAAGTAACGAATCCACACCAAAAACACGATCAATGCATCCAACATAATCAAGGCTTGCCAAATGTATAAATGCGCCCAATCGAATAGTTCATGACTCCACTGCCCCAAATAAAACAAGCTGATGATCCGCAGCAAGTTCATTCCTTGGATGGCAACAAAACCCCAGATTAAACCTTTCAACTTATACACAAACGGCGCGGGGAAGGCGATAATCGCCGCCAGTAATACAATCATTGCCTCGACACCATTGCACCCCGGCTCAATCGAAACCGCAAAACCATTCGCGGTACTACTGACTACTTTACCAGCGGTCGCAACGTGCGCATCAAACACCGACATTAACCAACCGCTCGCATCAGCAAGCAAAGAAGTCCACGGTAAAATGAGTGCGGTTTGCACGGGTTGGAGCATTTCCACCCCAAAGAACAACCCTTGAACAAAAAGAAATACCAGAAGAAAACGAATCATAGCCCCTACTTTTCATTATTTTTATCTGTTTGATACTTTAGCTTATTTACTACGCTGATGGTAGTTTAACTCACCGAAGTAGAATCATTTAACGCATTTTTTGGGCAACGCCCCGCCCGTTTCATTGCTTGGCATTCGCTATTCATCAAGCAACGCCCAATCCAAAACAGCATACTGCCGCCCAACCCACACACAGCGAAAAAGACCCAGTTTAGCTCCTGTTGACGCAGGTATTGCAAAAATACACTGCCACTGCCAATTAACCACAACAAAGCCAATGCAACCCAACGCGCAACTTGCATAAAACGAAACACTAAATTGTCTTCACAACGGTTGGCATTTTTGCACTTTACTGTTTTACTTATCACACCCAACTCCTGTCAATCACGCACCGAAATAACGTGCATACCCCTGATTTCAAGCAATAATTGCACCACTTCTGCCGTTGACTGTAACCGTTGTTCGGGGAACTTTGCCAATAACCCATTAATGAGTGGCTGATAGCCTGCTAAAGCCACAGGTAATTGTGGTATTGGCGCAAGTGCATGTTTCCTTAGCAACTCCTCTAATGCACTGCCTTCATACGGCTTACAACCAAGCAGCAATTCGTACAGTATAACCCCAAGGGCATACAAGTCAGAACGCTGATCCGCTGGTTCACCAATAATCCGTTCTGGGCTGACGTAATACGGCGTGCAATAAATCTCATCTTCACGCAAAAAGCCAGCTTCCACTAACAGTTGGGTTTCCATACCAAAATCCAACAAGGCTAGCGAACCGTCTTCACGCACTAAAATATTCGAGGTTTTTAAATCACGGTGTAACAAACCCGCCGCATGGACTTTCCCTAATGCTAACACTAATTCATCAAACCAAGCTAAACGACGCGCTAAAGGCGGTAAGGGATGAACCATCAAATGGTTTTTCAAAGTATCGCCGTGTACGTATTCCATCACCAAATAAATCGCACGCTGGGCAATTCCCGCATCCAATAAATGCACCAAACCTGCTTGTTCGGATAAACATAACGCACGGCATTCTTGCAAAAATTGTTCAACACGCGGGCAATGTGCTGCCCTGACATAGAATTTAAAACGCTTAATCGCAGCCCACATACCATTATCGTGTTGCGCAAGAAAAATGATGGCATTTTCACTGTTATGCAATACCTCGCGCATCCGCCACTGGGGAATCCGTAAAGGAAATTCTTGTAAACGCCGCGCTAATTCCTGTTTGACGAGTGAATCCATTTGCCTTGCATCTTCTACTACACGGGTCACAACATTGTTGACCTCATTACACTCACACAATGGAAATCCCCCCCTTATTCATTTATGAATTTTATGTTCTGTTGCAAAGTGTAGGACAAATTCCACCTAGATTCCGAAATGATAAGCCTATTTCCCCGCAATACGCTGAACCACAGCAGGAAATTCCCGCTGGCGGTGCATTTTCTGCCTACCGTGGAAACGGCTGTAGTACAATCCCGCCGAGACTCACCACAACCAGAGCAAGGTATGGACATCGTATATGTACGCGACCTCACCCTTGATGCCAGTATTGGCATTTACGAGTGGGAAAAACGCATTCGGCAAAAAATCCGCATTGATTTAGACATGGCATGGGACAACCGCAAACCCGCCGCGAGTGATGCAATTCAAGATACACTCAATTACAAAACTGCCGCCAAATTAGTGGCACAACTGGTCGAAAATACCCATTACGAACTGGTAGAACGCCTCGCAGAAGTCATTGCCGCCACTTTGATGCGTGAACTGCACGTACCTTGGATTCAAGTAACAGTCGGTAAACCGGGAGCAGTACGCGGTTCACGCGAAGTTGGGGTAAAAATCGAACGAGGCAATCGCCAATGGCAAGCGTCTACGTAAGTATTGGCAGCAATATCGACCCACAAACGCACATTTGCGCTTGTGTACAACGTTTACGGGCAGATTTTCAACGGGTTGTCTTTTCCACGGTTTACACTAGCCCCGCTGAGGGCTTTGTGGGCAATCCCTTTCTCAACTTAGTTGCAGGCTTTGAAACGGCACTTGAACCGGATGCATTACGTGCTTATTTGCGTGAATTAGAGGCACAACAAGGGCGTAAACGGGGGCAAGAAAAATTCAGTTCACGCACGTTAGACCTTGATTTATTGTTGTATGACGCGCTAAACCTCTTGCCAGCCACAAACTTACCGCACAGCGATATTCTGCATTATGCTTTCGTTTTATACCCATTAGCAGAAATCGCGCCAAACGTACTACACCCTAGTTTGCACTGTACATTAGCGCAGTTAGCGCGTGATTCCACCTTATCACACGCGATGCTAACCCCAACGCTGTTGCCGTGTTTACCCGTTTAGGCGGTAAATTTTGTCCGCAATTGTTGGATAAAGCCGTCTAAACGCCGATCCACACCACCGCGTAAGCGATTGGTGATACGCCGTAACGGTGAGCGTGCTTCCAATACTTCCGTAAATGTAATGCGCGTACCGCCCGGCACGGCATTCAAACGCGCTTGGCGCGTTGCTTTACAGCCGCGTTGCTGCATTTCCAGCAACAAATCTTGCATGGGTACTTCTTTCACTTTACGAATGGTCACAGCAGCACCGCTGATCGGCTGCTCTACCCAACGCAAACCTGCATCATCGTCCAACGTTTGCACACTTTTCAGCCCAGTACGCCACAAGGTTTGGCGCGGTAAATCGCTTAAGGCATCCCATACGTCTGTTTGTGGAGCTTTGATTAACTCCACCCGTGTTACTTGTTCGCGTGCAGGCAATAATGCCCCTAGCAACAACGGTAACAGCACTACGGCACAACCTATCCCTAGGATAATCCACGTCATTTTCCGTTCTCCAACGCAAAAAGCCCGGACTAATGTGACCGGGCTTTATAAAGAATCGCGAGGAAGCAATCAATTACTTGATCTTAGCTTCCTTGAACATAACATGCTTACGGACAACCGGATCATACTTACTGAACTCCAGTTTATCTGGCGTAGTACGTTTGTTTTTGGTTGTAGTGTAGTAGAAACCAGTTCCTGCGGAAGAAACCAGCTTGATCTTATCGCGACCGCCTTTCTTAGCCATTGTCTGATACTCCCGTCAATTAAAATTTTTCGCCACGGGCGCGTAATTCAGCAAGCACAGCATCAATGCCATTCTTGTCAATAATACGCATCCCTTTGGTAGACACGCGCAGGGAAACCCAGCGTTCTTCGCTTTCTACCCAGAAGCGTTTCGCATGCAGGTTAGGCAGGAAACGGCGCTTGGTTTTGTTGTTAGCGTGCGATACATTATTTCCGGTGATCGGACGCTTACCTGTTACTTGGCATACACGAGACATCTGGATACTCCAAATCTGCGATTCTTGAAACTCTAAAGGCGCGAGAGAATAACAAAACCCTAGACAAGGCGCAACAAAACATTGCGCTTTAAAAGCAGAGTTCTGTTTGTTTGGCAATGAAAGCGGGTAAATCCGGCAAGTTAGGCAACTTATGTTGCAAGTGCTTATGAAACAGCAAAGCGAGTTCCGGCGCAAGCTGATTATTCGGTGTATGCATAAAAATTCGCGGGTATTTCCCTTGCGCAATCCACCGTGCAGTTTGTGCGACCCAACGCGCTAGCCATTGCTGATTTGCCGCCAAATCAGGATGCCCAATGTAACGCAATACCGGAAAGTCAGCAGTCGTATCCAATTGCACAGGTAAACGCGGTTTACGTTGCTGCGCTTCACGGGTTGCTTCATCCAGTGGCGGGGCTGCGTGTAACGGGCGACTTTCAAAAATCACCCGATCCACGTTTAGCTTTGCTAACAATGCGTTATAACGGGCGCGTGCTTCCGTTTGGGTAAAGAAAGCGGGATGACGGACTTCCACAGCATAATGGTAGGCTGGTGGTAAACTACGCAAAAAACTTTCCAACCGGGCTAAATCGGCAGGGGAAAAGCTGGCGGGTAATTGCACCATCAACCCATTTAAACGCTCACCCAACGGTGCTAAACGTTGTAAAAACGCAAGGGTTTCTTTGCCTACGTGCAATAACTGTTGTTGGTGTGTAATCGTGCGGGGAAATTTAAAGCTAAACCGAAAAGTCGGTGGCGTGGATTGTAACCAGCGTGCAACCATTTCTGCGGACGGTACAGAATAAAAAGTCGTATTACCTTCCACAGCATTAAATACCCGTGCGTAATGCGCAAGAAAATCCGCATTTTTTGCATCGTGGGGGAATAATGTGCCTTTCCATTGCGCATTTGCCCATAAAGGTAAACCCAGATAATACGGTAGCGGTTGCATCCTTTCATCCATTCACAATAATCGTCGTATGCTAAAACGAAAACCTACCTGCTTACAAAAGTGGAGCAACTATTCGGGCAATGTTTTCGAGCATTTTTTGCGGTTTAGGTACGTGTTCACGGGCTTTTTCTGTTACTTGGCAAGCATTAGCGCACAAAGCACGAAAATCCTGTGCGAGCTTATCCGCGATTTCGTTGCCATAAAAAAATACATTGCCTTCAAAATTCAGGCGGAAACTGCGCTGATCCATATTCGCTGACCCCAATGTTGCAAACGCGCTATCGACAATGACGGCTTTAGCGTGGGGCATTGCACTGTGTAATTCAAAAATTTCCACACCTGCATCGAGTAATTCGTCAATAAATGAACGCCCCGCATACAAAACCAAACGGTGATCAGAACGCCCTGGTAATAATAAACGTACATTGACCCCGCGCAATGCGGCTGTTTGCAAAGTCGTTAATAAAGCACGATCTGGCACGAAATACGGTGTTTCAATCCAAATGCGTTGCGTGGCAAGATTCATTGCCGCAAACAATAAGGTGTAAATCGCCTGCCAACGCGCATCCACAGGACCACTGGCAAGAAACTGGGCATGGATATTTCCTTGCGCCATTATTTTCGGAAAATAAGCATCATTCACCAAGTTTTTACCCGTGGCATGAAACCAATCTTGGCAAAAAACTTCCTGCAACGCGCTCACCACAGGACCTTGAATACAAGCGTGTAAATCTTGCCACGGTTCACCTAAACCCGCGTACACATCGCCCACATTCATTCCCCCCGTAAACGCCAGTTGCCCATCAATGACAACCACTTTACGGTGATTACGGTTATTCAGGTTTAAATGGCGACTGAGTAAATTGACCTTGAGAAAACGTTCGACGTGCCCCCCAACGTGCTGTAAAGGTTGAAAGAATGCAGACTTTGCGTGGAGTGAACCTACATCATCGACCAATAAACGCACTTGCACCCCACGCCGTGCTGCCCGTATCAATGCATCCAGTAAACGCCTGCCCGTTCCATCCACTTCCCAAATGTAATACAGCAAATGGATGTGCTGCGTTGCGGCATCCATTGCCGCTTCCAGTACATTGAAAACCCGTTTGCCATCGCGCATTACCTCAACAGCATTTCCTCCAACAGGTCCATTATCATCGAGCTTTTCAACCAGCGTTAATAAGGAGGGGGGAATACCGTGAATTTGCGCCGTGGTATTTAAAGATGGTTGTACCCGCTCCAAATCCGACGCAAGTTTTTCTTCCACTTTACGCCGTTTGCGCCGCCGCAAATACAGGGGCGTAGTGCCAAATAACCAAAAGCCCAATAATCCCAAAAAAGGGACTAAAACAATCACCAAAACCCACGCCAACGTTGCCCCCGATTCCCGCCGCTGGGCAATAACAGTAGGAATCAAAATAGCAATAATCAAAATATCCAGCAGCAGTAAACCCGTATTGAGCCAACTGTTTAGGTAAGTCACGCCACCTTCCGCCCCATTGCTTGGCATAAATTACGGTAGGCTTGCGCCCAATGTTCCTCCGCATAACCATCGGGGCAACCTGCCCGTAACCACAGGTAATAGGCTGCATCCCGTATTGCGCTTTCGCTTGGCTGATTCGTGTGAAAGTAGGTGCACGTCCCTGTTGCCGCATCGTAAGGCATAGCAGCGAAACTATCGCGTTGCGGCGCAGGCTGCGTATGGCGGTAACAATCCACCCGTAATGGGCATGGAAAACCGTGACAATACAACATAGCATTACCCCTTATTGTGTTGTGGCACTTTCCACAGCAGTATTGCCCCCGCACCAAACAAAATCAGCAATGCCAACAAGCCTAAACGCGGCGAACCTGTTAACAAGCCAACCCAACCGACCAAAGACGGTCCTAATACTGAAGCAAACTTACCTAACATATTATAAAAGCCGAAAAATTCTGCGGCTTGCTCAACGGGAATCAAACTGGCAAACAGGGCGCGACTCAATGCTTGCACCCCACCTTGCACCAAACCTACCGACAATGCCAGCGCGTAAAAACCGTTTACCGTTTGCATTTGCGACGCACCGATGGTAATTAGCACATAACCCGCCAACCCCAGCAAAATACCGCGTTTTGCCCCCCAACGATTGCCTAACCAACCAAAACCTAAGGCAGCCGGAAAAGCAACGAATTGGGTAATCAATAACGCCTGAATCAAATTACTGGAATCAAAACCCAATGCCTTACCGTAATCCACCGACATCGCAATGACCGTATCCACACCATCGATATACAACCAATAGGCTAATAGAAATAGCCCCACATGACGCAAGCTGCGCACATGCAGGAAGGTCTGCCATAACTGCCGGAAAGCCTGTGAGACCAAGGTGAAAAAGCGTGGACGTACTGCTTGGCTATTACCGCGTTCTTGCACCCACAACAATAAAGGCAAACTAAATACCACCCACCAGACCGCAGTCACCGCAAATGCCCAACGTACCGCACTACTTAACGATTCCAAACCAAACCATTGCGGTTTGAGTGTCAGCGTTACACACAACGCGAATAACAAACCACCACCAATATACCCCAGCGCGTAACCAAACGCGGAAGCACGGTTAAAATCTTTTTCCTCAGCAACGTCCACTAATAAGGAGTCGTAGAAAATATTTCCCCCCAAAAAGCCAATCACTGCCACCACAAACGCGAACATTGCCCATTGCCATTGTCCGGCATCGAAACTGGTCATTAACAGTGTCGCGCTCGTCCCCAACAACATGAATGCACCAAGCAGCATTTTCTTTAATCCGCCTTGGTCGGCAATCGTCCCTAACAACGGGGCAAGACACATGATGGATAAACTGGCAATGGAGTTTGCCGTACCTAAATGCAGGGTAATTTCTTCAGAAGGCAAGCCTTTTGCCCAAAACTCACGGAAAAAGATCGGGAAGAATGCCACCATGACCGTGGTGACAAAGGCAGAATTCGCCCAGTCGTAGAATGCCCACGCCCACAATTGGCGACGCGAATGGTTGGCTGTATCCATGCGAAGTATTCCAGTATTGCTGATGCAATCAATCATACCCAAAATGTTCGCAAAAATACGCCCTACCGCTAGACGGTATCGGTGATAAAAATCGCGCAAGGAATACTGAGGGCAAAAAATTGCCCGCTGATAGCGGGCAAATCGAGAACTAGCTGAGCTGGGATAGAGAGAGGAGGAGGAGAGGAGGAGTCACGCTCCCAACTCAGCTATTAAACCATTAGGCTTTAGCTTTGCTTGCTACTTTTTTTGCAGCTTCAACAGTTTTTTCAGCAACTTCTTTCGCTGCTTCAACTGCTTCAGTTGCTGCTTTCTCAACCGCTTCAGTTGTTTTTTCAACTGCTTCAGTTGCTGCTTTTTTGCCAGCTTCTAATGCTTGCTCAGCACCAGCTTGAGTGTATTTCGCTGCTTCTTCCATGATGACAGTCAGTTCGTCACGAACAGAAGTCAGCATTTCAGTTGCTTCACGCAGGTTAGCAACCCATTTTTCGCTGCAAGAACGTGTAACTTCTTGTTGCAGAGCAGTCAGTTCGCCCAAGTCTTTAACTTTGCTTACTGCTTCAGCGTTTTTAGTGCCCATTTCAACGCAAGATTTTACTAATTCAGCTTGTTTAGTAGACAGCGTTTCAAAGGTTTTCAGGTTCAGGTCGCCCAGTTTCTTAGCAGAAGCCAAAGCAGATTCACTGAATTGTTTTACGATGTTCATCATTTCGTTTTGCATAAAATATCTCCTAGTAGTGGTCTTGAGTTTCGGTTTCTTAATGCGTTTTTGCATTTGATGCAGTGCACAATATCGTACTCGGAAAATCCTGTCAACGCTTTTTTGCTGCACTGCACACAAAAATTTCATTAACGTTTTTCATGGCTTTATCTCCCTGCAAAGACTGTGGGCATAATGCAGAAAATAAGACCGAAAATGCCTAGCCGCCCGTTGTTTATGTAAGAGGAGGAAAACCATGACACAACCCCAGTCGATTCCTGAAAAGTCGTTTGATGTCGCTAAGTTACAGGAAAAAGTACGCCAGTTCGGTGAACTGCTTGGCGAAATCTTGCGCGAGCAAGAAGCTCCCGAAGTCTATGCCGCCGTCGAAAAGTTACGCCGAGGTTACATCAGCCTCAGAAAACACGAGGATACGCAGGTTCGTAGCGAATTAATGGACTTCATTGATGGGCTAGATGCAACCTTGCTGGAAAAAGTGATCCGCGCATTTAATACGTTTTACCTCATTACCAACATCGTGGAAGAAGACTTCCAACACCGCGAACGCCGCCGCGAAGCACAAAAACCCGACAGCCATTTGTGGAAAGGTTCAGTACGCCGCACGATTTTGGAAATGAAAGCCGCAGGTATGACAGCGGAAGAATTACAAGCGTTACTGGATCAATTGCGTTACATCCCCGTGTTTACCGCTCACCCAACGGAAGCACGTCGCCGCACCATGATGGATATTCAACGGCGCATTTTCTTGGTAATCGATCAGTTGGATTCGCCGATTTTGGCGCAGGATGAACGCGACGGTTTGTTGCGTCATTTAAAAGCACAGATTCAATTGCTGTGGCGTACCAATGAAGTGCGCACCCGTAAACCAACTGTGGAAGATGAAATCCGCTACGGTTTGTATTATTTCCGCGAATCCTTATTTGAGGCTATTCCAACCCTGTACCGCTATTTTGAACGTGCAGCACGGCTTGCTTACGGCTGGAATAACGTAACAGTGCCCAGTTTTTTACGTTTTGGTTCGTGGATTGGTGGCGACCGCGATGGCAACCCTTTCGTTACCCCTGCCCTTACTCGTAAAGCGATTCGGATGCAAATGCAGGTTGCCTTGGAGGAATACATTACACGGGTGGGGGAATTGCGCACGATTTTATCCCATTCGACGCAATTCGTTACCCCAACTGCCGAACTAATGACGCACGTTGAACAAGAAAGTAAACGCCTTGCCAATACGCTCTTTGCCAATACCCGCGTTACCTTCGCCCAAGAACCGTACCGCCGCTTATTGAGCATGATACGTTACAAGTTACGCCAAACCTTGCAGACGGTAGAGGCACGCCTAGAAAAAGAAAACACCCCACTCGGCAATCACGCTTACACCGATGTCAGCGAATTTTTGCACGAGCTGTATTTAATCAACGATTCGTTACGCAGCCATAATGATCATGTCATTGCCGGACGCGAGTTAAAAGACCTGATTCGGCTGGCAGAAACCTGCGGCTTTGGCTTATTCAAGCTCGACATTCGCCAAGAATCAACCATTCACAGTGAAACCGTAGCAGAAACGCTCCAACACGCAGGCTTGTGCAACCATTACCTTACGTTAAGTGAAGCCGACCGCCTCGAACTGCTGGGCGAACTGATCTTGCGCCCCCGCATTCCCATGCCACCGCGCCCTAAACTGAGTGCGAAAACAGCCGAAACGCTGGAAATTTTCGACAGTATGGTGGAAATGCGTATCGAAGCAGGCGCGGGGATTTTCGGGACTTACGTCATTTCCATGACCCACAGTGCCAGCCATGTCATGGAAGTCCTGTTGCTGGCACGCATGGCAGGGTTAATTGGCTTCGACGCAGAACGGCAGTTGTTTTGCCATATCCAAGTTTCACCGTTGTTTGAAACCATTGAAGACTTGCGCCACATCACTAGCGTACTAACCGACTTGTTTGAAAATGCCACTTACCGCGCTTTGCTTAGTGCTTCCGGTAATTTGCAAGAAGTCATGTTGGGCTATTCCGACTCGTGTAAAGATGGCGGCATCCTTGCTTCCAACTGGAATTTATACAACGCGCAAAAAGAAGTGATTGCCTTAACCGACCATTACGGAGTCAAATGCCGCTTGTTCCACGGGCGCGGTGGTACGGTTGGACGCGGTGGCGGTCCCACGCACGAAGCCATTTTGGCGCAACCACCCGATACCGTTCACGGGCAAATCAAATTCACCGAACAAGGTGAAATCTTAGCCGCAAAATACAGCAATATTGAAACAGCAGTGTACGAGCTAGGCGTAGGCGCAT
Organism: uncultured Thiothrix sp.; assembly: GCA_964544775.1. Classification (GTDB taxonomy): domain Bacteria; phylum Pseudomonadota; class Gammaproteobacteria; order Thiotrichales; family Thiotrichaceae; genus Thiothrix. Next base: position 10,306 of record CAZJDN010000013.1, on the reverse strand, counting down.
CGGGTTTGCTCAAAGCCAGCGTGGGTTTATTGAAAAAACGCGGCTCTTACCCCGAAGCATTCCACAGCGCAATGCAAGCCATTGCCGCAACGGGTGAACAACATTACCGCCAATTAACCGATTTCACGCCGGGGTTAATGGATTACTTCTACGAAGCCACCCCGGTGCAAGAAATTGCGTTACTCAACATTGGTTCACGCCCTTCCCACCGCAAAAAAGCCGTGCGCGATAAAGGTTCAATCCGTGCTATTCCGTGGGTATTTGGCTGGGCGCAAGCGCGTCACACGTTACCCGCGTGGTATGGCATTGGTTCAGCACTGGCGGCTTTCCGCGCTGCTGCACCAGAAAATAGTGCGTTATTGGAACGCATGTATAACGAATGGCCTGCTTTCCACGCCTTACTCAGCAATGTGCAAATGGCAATGTACAAAGCGGAAATGGATACCGCTCGCGAATACGCCGAGCTTGCCAGTGATCAAACCAATGCGCAGGAAATTTTCGCGGCGATTCGTGCTGAATACGCCTTAACCAGCACGGAGGTATTAGCCATTGCACGCTTGCATACACTTTTGGAAGAAACCCCGTTGTTGCAATATTCCTTGCAACGGCGCGACCCATACCTTGACCCGTTAAACCATATCCAAATTACCTTGATCAAACGGCATCGCCAATACGTTGCAGAAACAGGGGAAACGGATTCACCGTGGCTACCCGCGTTACTGCGCACCATCAACGCGATTGCGGCAGGGATGCGTAATACAGGTTAAAATCCAGCCATAAAAAAAGACCGCTCACAACGGGCGGTCTTCCTTATTACGTGCCAGCGTTTAATTACGCGCTGAAGGATGATCCACAACCACAGGTAGTTGTCGCGTTCGGGTTGCGAATGACAAATTGCGCCCCTTCCAGACCTTCGGTGTAATCGATTTCCGCACCCACCATGTATTGGTAACTCATCGGGTCAATCAACAGCGTAACCCCGCCATTATCCACCGCTGTGTCATCTTCGTTCATGTTTTCGTCAAAGGTAAAACCGTACTGAAAACCAGAACAGCCGCCACCTTGCACGAATACACGCAGTTTCAGCGCGGGATTACCTTCTTCATCAATCAGTGCTTTCACTTTCGCAGCCGCTGCACTGGTGAAAATCAGCGGGGAAGGCGTTGCTGTTTCAACTGTCATGTTCTATCTCCTAATTCAAATGGTTTGCAGTACGTTACCACCCTTGCTCATGCTGGGCAAATAACGCCTTATTCTGCGGCTGGTAGAGCTAGAGCTGGCTGCTGTTTAGCTACGTCCGGTTTTTGCCGTACCAGTTTACCATTGACTTCTGCACCTACTGCCATTTCCAATAGGTTGTAGTAAACATCCCCGCAGATACGGGCTTTTTCAAACAGTTCTACTTTGCCACAAGCAAAAACGTCACCGTCAATCATGCCGTTAAGTACCATGCTAGGTACACGAACTTCGCCTTGAATGTGACCATGCTCACTCAAAATCAGGGTAGCATCATCGCCGTCTGCGGCGAGATTGCCTTTAATTACCCCTTCAACGTGTAAGCCGCCAGAGAAACGTAGGTCGCCATCAATGGTTGTGCCTTTGCCAATCAAGGTATCAACACGCGCACTACGGATTTTTTGATCGCCATAGTTATTGTTGTTACTGCTGCTACTCGGCGCACTGGCGTTTGAATTTCCAGCTTTGGACGATTTACCGAACATGCTTACTTACTCCTCTTTCGTAGGTGCGTTGGAATCATTAAATGAAGCCCAGTCATAACTTTTGCTCAGGCGTTCCGGGGCATCGCCTGCATTCGGGGTCACTTTCAATTTTACTGTAGCGGGGGTAAAACTTTTAGGTAACAACAAATCGCCTTCCAAACTTTGGTAATGTTTTACCGCGAAAGTTGTTCCCACCTTCTCGGTACTTGGAGTCACGTCTTTTTGTGTTACCGTAACCTCTTTACCCTCTTGTTTACCACTGATGGTAATCGCGTATTCGCCGTCAAGGCTGGAATCCCCGCCTTTAACATTGGATAACACCAAGTGGTAATGGTAAAGCCCGTCAACTTTCTTACCTTTTCCATCCACCAGCAAGGGTTTAATTCCAAAATGAAGAATATTTAACCCTTGTTCTAAACCGGAGGGGGAAAGAATGCCTTCGTATAACACCAGTTTTTCGCGCTCACTGGCGAGGTCAGCCGAAGCCGCAGCAAACTTTTTACTTAACTCATCGTTTGCCGCTACTTGTACTTGTTGTTCACGCTTGGCAGAAGCTAACTGATCTTCTAAATCCTTAAGGGATTTGGCTTGTTGCTCAATAAGCTTTTCCTGCTCGTCCATTTTGCCACGCAAAGTAACCGCGTGGATACCAGACGAATCAGCGGGTGTTAAATAACCGCTGATAAATAGCCATAAACTTACAATCAATAGCAGTAGTAACACCGCCATGAGTACGTACCAGCAAGGGCTGCGTTTATCGCTTCCGGTTGGACGAACCTGTACCGTACCACGGTTTTCAAATTTATATTCTAAAGCCATGCCAGATTGTTGTGCCTCATTAATCCTTCAATATCAAGGCAGTAAACCGGGATGTCGCAATGCGGTATCTTCTGCAAAGCCTAACATCAAGTTCATATTCTGAACTGCCTGCCCTGCTGCTCCCTTTACAAGGTTGTCGATGACAGAGAGTATCACAACGCGCTCACCATTGCCGGGGCGATGCACTGCCATTCGGCAGAAATTTGCACCGCGCACAGAACGGGTTTCCGGGTGAGAACCTGTGGGCATTACATCCACAAATGGCTCATTTGCGTAACGCATTTCATACAGTTGCTGTAAATCAACCGCCTCCTTCAGCATTGCGTACAGTGTAGCGTGAATTCCACGAATCATTGGTAATAAATGCGGAACAAAAGTAGGGTTTATCGGATAATCTGCAAGCAACGACAGCGTTTGCGCAATTTCCGGTTGATGACGATGCCCCGGTACAGCGTAAGCCTTAAAGCTATCACCCGCTTCACACAATAAGGTATGCACTTCGGCTTTACGCCCTGCCCCGCTCGCACCAGATTTCGTATCAGCAATAATACCCTCCAGATCAATCAGTTGCTTTTCAACTAACGGTAACAACCCTAACGTAACGGCTGTCGGGTAACAACCGGGGTTGGCAACCAAACGGGCATTACGTACTTTTTCCCGATTGATTTCAGGTAAACCGTACACCGCTTCCGCCACCAAATCGGGGCTAGCGTGCTGCATTCCGTACCATTTTTCCCATACCGCAATGTCTTTAATCCGAAAATCGGCAGCAAGGTCAATCACCTTAACCCCTGCATCCAATAACACTTGCGCACTTTTCATGGCTACACCATTGGGGGTAGCGAAAAATACCAAATCACATTCGGCTAATTGCTCATCAGAAGGCGCGGAAAAACTTAAATCCAAGTAACCACGCAGGTTCGGGAACATGGCATCAACGCGCTTACCTGCATTCTCACGCGAAGTCACGTAAGTAATGTCTACATTAGGATGATTTACCAGTAAACGTAACAACTCAACGCCGGTGTAACCTGTCGCGCCAACGATACCAATCTTCTTGTTCACAACAACCCTTTTTCTGTCTGGCGGAAAAATCCCTGTATAATACGCCATCCTTGATGATTAACAACCTGTAGCAAGTGTGACACACCCATGAAACTGGATATAAAAGGACTGGCTATCCTCGCCCTGATTACGGGCGCACTGGCATTTTTCATCTTTATGCCAAGCCAAGGGTTAAAAAGTATGCCCACCAACCTGAACGTGCCGACGCTCAATGGCGAAACCCTCGCCTTAGATAGCTTAAAAGGCAAACCGTACCTGCTAGTATTCTGGTCAGTTACCTGCCCCGGCTGCGTTGGAGAAATCCCAACCCTGCAAGCCTTGGACAAGAAAATGCAAGGCACAGGTTTTCGCATTATTGCCGTCGCCATGCCGTATGACGAAAAGCCCGAAATCGAAGCCATGCGAGCGCAAAAAGGCATGACTTACACCCTTGGTTATGACCAAAGCGGGGAACTATCCAAACAATTTGATGTGCGCGTAACGCCGACTTCTTTCCTTGTTGATGCCAACGGCAAAATTGCCGTACAACGCCTTGGCGAATGGAAAGCAGAAGAGCTAGAGCAAAAAGTAAACGACTTACTGAAAGGATAAGCCAATGTATATCTGGATCAAGGCACTCCACATTATCTTTATGGTAACGTGGTTTGCAGGTTTATTTTACTTACCGCGCCTCTACGTCTATCACGCCATGCCAGAAAACCAAAGCAGCCACACGCTGTTTAAAGTGATGGAACGGCGTTTATTCATCATGATGACCCTTGGCGCAGGTTTAACAGCGGCGTTCGGCTTATGGATGTTGACGATGAATTGGCAATACTTGCTAGTTACAACCCATTGGTTTCACGCCAAACTGTTATTTGTAATGGCATTATTGGGCTATCACTACGCTTGTTATCGCTTAATGCTTACTTTTCGTAACGATGCTAATACCCGTGACCATCGCTGGTATCGTTGGTTTAATGAAGCCCCCAGCGTATTACTGATTGTGGTTATTCTGTTGGCGGTGGTGAAGCCATTTTAGGCTTCACTCACGTCATCCTCCAACAACGGGGCTAACTCATCCAAGGCACGACGGTAAACGCGGCGTTTAAAAAATACCACTTGGTTTGCTGGTCGCCAGTAATCCACCCACTCCCAATGGTCGAATTCCGGCTTAGGGGTTGCTTGTAAATTTACATCCACATCGTTGCCTAGCATACGCAGCAAAAACCAGCGCTGTTTTTGCCCAATGCACAACGGTTTTGCACGACGACGGATCATGTAGTGGGGTATGCGATACCGCAGCCAACCACGGGTTTGCCCAATCACTTCGACTTGATTCCGTACTAAACCAAGCTCCTCGTATAATTCGCGGAACATGGCATCTGTCGGTGTCTCTCCTCGATCAATCCCTCCCTGTGGAAACTGCCAAGACTCCTGTCCTAACCGTTTCCCCCAAAACACTTTGCCGTCGTAATTGCAGAGGATGATGCCAACATTGGCTCTAAATCCTTCCTCATCAATCATGACAATACATCCAAACTTAACTTACCCTGATTTTTTCACAACCGTCATCATTCGGCAATTTCGCAACAGCAGAAAGCAGGTACAATCGTCTATTTTTCCCAGCAGGAGCAGCAATAGCCATGACATTGGCACTTTTCGATCTGGATAACACACTGCTCAGTGGTGACAGTGACTATGAATGGGGGCAATTCCTTGTGCGTAAAGGTTTGGTTGACCCCGTGGCGTATGAAGCAGAAAACCAGCGTTTTTACGGGCAATACCGCGCAGGCACATTAGACATTCTCGAATATTCGGCGTTTTCCTTTACCCCTTTGAGCGAACGCAGTATGGAAGAACTCGCCACGTTGCACCGTGAATTCATGGCAGAAGTCATTCACCCCATCCTGCCGGAAAAGTCGCGTCAATTGGTGGAATATCACCGCCAGCAAGGGCATACCTTGGTCATTATTACCGCCACGAACAGTTTTATTACCCGCCCCATTGCCGATGCGTTTGGCATTCCGCATTTGTTAGCGACGGAATCTAAAATAGTCAATGGGCGTTACACCCGCGAAGTGGAAGGTACACCTTGTTTCCAACACGGTAAGGTAACACGCTTGCAACAATGGCTGGAAAATCGCCCAGAAACCTTAGCAGGCAGCTATTTCTACAGCGATTCGCGGAATGATTTACCGCTATTGGAAATGGTCGATAACCCCGTAGCCGTTGACCCCGATGCTACCTTGCGCACGACAGCAACCGCTCGCGGCTGGAAGGTCATTTCATTGCGCTAAACAATTGCCCGAATACTTGCTGCGTAATGTTAAGAAACTGTTCCCAATGCATTTCCAGCGGGTTTACCCCACGGTATAACAAATGGTATTCGGGCTTTTCGCTTTCCCCCACGTAACCGTAGCTGCTTAACCACTTTTCGGTAGCACGCGCAGGCGTTGGCTCTGTCAGTTTCGCCATTTCAAACGCGGTTTTGGGGAAAAACGGCAACGGTTTGTGTAAGCCTTGCCAATACCACGTCAGCAATTGCTGCAATTGCGCTGATGCATCCGCAACAGGTTGTAACAGCACATTTTTTTCCACCGAAAACACCTGCGTCTGCGGCGCATACGGGCAATCCGGCAAAGTATTTAGCAGCAAATGCTGCAACCAAATGTCCAACCATTGCCAATAACTCAACCGCCCCAAGGCATACACTTTACGCCCCGTTGCATCCAAATCGTTTAACACGCCTGTGAGCGTAAATCCATCCAGCGACAAGCTAAAAGTGTAATGCTGCAAACGTGGCAAAGGGTGTACGCTGGCAAAAAATTGGCTGGTTACGCCCTGTTCCTGCTGGAACAACAAGTCCCCCTGCGTACCGTGCGGTAACAAACCTTGTGCACGTAACAAGGGCAATGCCGTTTCTGCGGCGTTACCTTTATCCAATTGCTGAAAAATGCACGCCCGAATGTCGGCATCGCGGTAATCTTCTAGAGTAAAGGGTTCACGAATGGGCACACTATCATCGGTTTCCCCCAAACGTAACCCGAAACGTAAACGCAAAAACTGTCGCGCCGGATTGCGGTAAAAACCAACCAAATCCGCCAAACTCAGTTGACGGTAACGCAAGTCGGGTTCAGGTAACGTGGAAGCATCCGCCCAACCTAAGCGTTCCCCGCTAGTGGTAGCAGATACACCTTGCCAACCTTGTAAACGGTGTTTGGTAATCAACGCCTCACGCGCTACACCGCAACGTTCCACATAATCCAGCAATTCGCTTACCAACACCGACGGCGGTAATTCGGTATTGTCCTGCTGACTTTGCCCCACATAGCTAATGTAAAGCCAATCCCGCGCTGACAAGACGCTTTCAAGGAACAAATAGCGGTCTTCATCGCGCTTCAAACGATCCCCACGGCGTACAAACCAGCCCATACGGTCAAAACTGGCACGAACGTCACGGCGCGGAAATACCCCGTCATTCATCCCCAGTAAGGCAACAAACCGAAACGGCACGGTACGCATCGGCATTAAAGCGCAAAAGGTAATCCCCCGCCCTAAAAAGCCTTCCGACTCGCTGCGTTTATCCAACTGCTCGGCAAACGCACTTTTAAACACCGCCCACGCAATCGGTAAATCAAATTCCGCCAATGCCAAACTGCGGCGTAAATTATCCAAGGCTTGCCATACCGCTTGCAAATTAACCTCTTCCCCCACTAACGCGCCTAAGACATGGCGGAATGCCTGATCCCACGCCTGTAACTGCTGGGTTTGCCCATCCCACGTCGCTAACACAAAAACTGCATCCAACATTTGCTGCAACCGCGCCAGCATTTCTACCAAACTGCCTTCGATTTCATTAAACGGTAAAACCTCGGCAAATAACGCATCCCCCGGCAACGCATACCCCAGCAACAAACGATCTAAACCGTAACGCCAAGTATGTTCCAGCGTATTTGCTCCGCCCTGCCCTTGACGGGTTGGCGCATCCGTCCCCCAACGAATATTCACCGCCCGAATCCATGCCCGACACTGCGCTACTTGCGTTTCATCAATGCCTAAATGCGTGCGTACTTCCTCAAATTCCAACAACGCCAGCACACTTTCCGCATCACAACGACTTTGCGGCAATTCCAATAACTGCTGGCACAAATTCAAGATACCTTGCGCAAAACGTGGACTACTGTCTGCAATACTGTACGGCAAGGGCGGATTCGCGGCGGCAAACACGGCATCCAGATACGGCGCGTAAGTATCAATCTCCGGTGTCATAACCACTACATCCGCTGGTGTTAGGTCAGGATTCTCCGCAAACAAAGTCAGTAATTGCGCGTACAGCACTTCCGCCTCGCGCATGGGAGAATGACAGGCATGGAAGGTTAGTGAGAGGGTTCCCCCCTCTAACTCCCCCTTGTCAGGTGGAGAATAAGAGAGATGCTCTCGCTTGTCCCGCCCCTGATAAGGGGAGGTTGGGAGGGGTTTTTCTTGTGGCATTCGCAGGTGCAAAATGTCGCTTTGCACACGCTGGAGTAAGCTGTGTTCACACGACTCCACAAATAACGACAAGGTATCTGTTTCGGCATTCGCCTCAATCAATTGATCGATGAAATCACGCCCCTGTCGTCCCCACGAAGCCAATAACGGATTGCCCACCGTCGTTAATGCCTGCACATCCGCCGCTTGTTTACGTTGACGCTTTTCTGACTCAATGTCCCCCCAATATTCCAAACTGGGGTTCATGAGGTAAATGTGTACATCAGTGTATTGCGCCACCTGTTCCAACAATTGCACATAACTGGGGGACAATACGGGCGCGGAAAAAAACGTAATCCGTTGCGGCAAAACCGCTCTATCCACCGCTTGCAAGGCATAAGTAAACCGTGCTTGCAAACGCACCCAATGCGGCAACTGGCGTTCACCCGCTACCCGCCACCACAGCCGCGCTTGCCAATCATCCGCCATTTCCCCCTGTTCCCACTGACGAATCCATTCGGGGCGGAAGAACAAATACTGATCGAAAACTTTCGCCACTTGCCCGGCTAATTGCCATGCCCCTTCCTCACCCATTGATAAGTAATGTACTAATTCTAGCCATTCCTCTGGCTCTTGCAAAAAGATGGCGAATAACCGCCAATGCAATGTCGTGGGTGCACACGGGTCTTTTTCCGGTACATCGGCAAGCACTTGGCGTAATAGCTCCCACGTCATTTCCGCCGGAAACAAATAGCGTATATTCGCAGCAATACCTGTAAATTTAGCCACTTGCAACGAAAGCCATCGCCCCATACCGTTGTTTTGTACCACCACTAACTCAGTCGCTAGCGGTGCAATCGGGTCGCTTTGCTGTAAAGCAGCAAAGTGTTGCGCAAGGCATTCAAGCTGATTGGCGTGATGAAGGTAGAGCATGACAAAAGACCAAATATTGACCTAACCGCATTGTAGCACTGAAAAATGGTTTATAAACCTGAATACAACCTTGCTATAGCGCAGTGTTTTGAAGGACAATCTGTGTCGTTTTGACGACACTCGGCTATACTGAACTTACACGGTAGGGCGGTAGCGTGCCTAAAACACACTAAACAAAAAGCATACAAATGAAAATCGCAGTTGCAGGAACAGGTTACGTTGGGCTTTCTAATGCCATGTTGTTAGCCCAACAGCATGAAGTTGTTGCCTTGGACATTGTGCCAGAAAAAGTAGCGCAGCTTAATGCCAGACAATCACCCATCGTTGACCAAGAAATTGAAGCCTTTTTACAACGGGATGATTTGCATTTTCGCGCTACATTGGATAAGCGCGATGCTTATCAAGGTGCAGATTTTATTATCATTGCCACACCGACGGATTACGACAGCGAAACCCACTACTTTAATACTGCCTCGGTTGAAGCGGTTATCCGTGATGTATTAGCCATCAACCCTAATGCCGTGATGGTGATTAAATCTACGATCCCGGTAGGTTATACCCAACGGATTCGGGAACAGTTTGGTACGCAAAACATTATTTTCTCACCTGAATTTTTACGCGAAGGCAAAGCGTTGTATGACAATCTGTACCCCTCACGCATTGTCATTGGCGAACGCTCAGAACGCGCTGAAACCTTCGCTAAACTGCTGCAAGCCGGAGCTGTGAAACAGAATATTTCCACGCTGTTTACGGACTCCACCGAAGCGGAAGCAATTAAACTGTTTGCGAATACTTACCTTGCCATGCGAGTAGCGTATTTCAACGAATTAGACAGCTATGCCGCTACGCACGGCTTAGACACACACCAAATTATCGACGGCGTATGCCTTGATCCTCGGATTGGCAACCATTACAACAACCCATCGTTTGGTTATGGCGGCTACTGTTTACCCAAAGACACGAAACAATTGTTGGCTAACTACAATGAAGTGCCGCAAACGTTAATTCGTGCCATTGTTGACTCCAACAGTACCCGCAAAGACTTCATCGCTGACAGCATAATCAAACGTAACCCGCGTGTAGTTGGTATTTATCGTTTGATTATGAAAAGCGGATCAGATAATTTCCGCGCATCCTCTATCCAAGGCATTATGAAACGCATCAAAGCCAAAGGTATTGATGTCGTTGTCTACGAACCCGTATTAACAGAAGAAACTTTTTTCCGCTCTGCGGTCATCCGTAACTTAGCAGCCTTCAAACAGATGAGCGACGTAATTGTGGCAAATCGGATGGTCGATGAGATTCAAGATGTAGCG
>CAZJDN010000012.1:25290-27120 GCA_964544775.1 uncultured Thiothrix sp. | reverse complement strand
TGTTCCAACCCCGCAATAATGCGTAACAACGTGGTTTTGCCGCAGCCGGAAGGACCTAATAACGCCACCAATTTACCCGTGGGGAATTCTAACGAAACATTATCTAAGGCTTTGAAAGCAGAAAAATGTTTGTTGATTTGTTTAACCTCAATACTCATGCTGCTTTGCGCTCCACGTACAGTTTGATTGCCAACGTCACCAGTGCCAGCAAAGCCAACAATGAAGCCACTGCAAACGCAGCCGCAAACTGGTATTCGTTGTAAAGAATTTCTACTTGCAAGGGCAAGGTGGTGGTTTTACCGCGCAAATGCCCCGATACCACCGACACCGCGCCGAATTCGCCCATTGCCCGCGCATTACACAGAATCACGCCGTACAACAATGCCCATTTAATGCTCGGTAAAGTGACATACCAAAACGTTTGCCACCCCGACGCACCCAATGAAACGGCGGCTTCTTCGGCATCGCTGCCTTGCGCTTCCATCAACGGAATCAACTCCCGCGCCACAAACGGAAACGTCACAAACACGGTTGCCAACACAATGCCGGGAACGGCAAAAATAACCTGCATTCCGTGTTCCACCATCCATTCGCCAAACCAACCGTGGACACCAAACACCAACACATACATTAAGCCTGCCACCACAGGTGAAACCGAAAACGGCAGATCAATCAAGGTAATGAGTAACTGCTTACCCCGAAAATCGAATTTACTGATACACCATGCCGCCGCAACCCCAAACACCACGTTTAACGGAATCGCAATCAAGGTAGCAAACAACGTCAAGGTAATTGCGGATACCGTATCCGCACTGGTAATCGCATCCCAATACGTCCCGATGCCCTTACGCAAGGCTTCGGTAAAAACCGCTAACAAAGGCAGCAATAAAAATAAAGCAAAGAAACCCAACGCAAGGCTTAAAATGCTCCATTTCACCCAACGCGGTTCGCTGGTGGCAGGGTTATGTTCGTAATGCGCCCCGCTTTGATGCCCCTGTAAACCCGCTACTGCACCACTCATACCGCACTCTCCCCACTCAAATAGTTACGTTGTTTTGCCGCCCAATGCTGCAAACCATTGATCAATAATAATAAGAGGAAGGAAACTACCAGCATGACCGCAGCAATAGCCGTTGCACCACCGACATCAAATTGTTCCAAACGGGTAATAATCAGCAACGGCACAATTTCTGATACCAGCGGAATATTGCCTGCAATAAAAATTACCGAACCGTATTCCCCCACCGCACGCGCAAATGCCAACGTAAACCCCGTTACCGTCGCGGGTAATAACGCGGGTAAAATCACCCAGCGAAACGTCTGCCAACGGTTTGCCCCCAAGGTTGCGGCTGCTTCCTCAAATTCCACACTTAAATCTTGCAAAACAGGCTGTACGGTACGCACCACAAATGGCAAACCAATGAACGTCAGTGCAACCAAAATACCCAGTGGGGTAAACGCGATTTTAATCCCGTAAGGTTCGAGTAAACTGCCGATCCAACCGTTTTTAGCGTACAGTGCGGATAACGTAATACCTGCTACAGCAGTGGGTAAAGCAAACGGTAAATCAACCAATGCATCGACCACCGATTTACCCCAAAAACGGTAACGGACTAATGACCACGCCAGTAATAAACCAAAAACCACATTAATACTGGCAGCAAACAAAGCGGTTAAAAACGACACCCGAAAAGAAGCTACAACTTGCGGGTCTGTCATGGTTTCCCAAAACACGCTCCAACTAATGGAAGTAGCCTTAATAAACACTGCCGCCAAAGGAATTAAGACAATCAGTGACAAATAAACCAAGGTATAACCTAGCGATAAACC
>CAZJDN010000012.1:20347-25190 GCA_964544775.1 uncultured Thiothrix sp. | reverse complement strand
TCATTCAGCGTAAACAATTTCACAGGGGCAAATTGCGCTTTGTATTTTGCCAAGGCTGCTGCATCACGCGGACGGAAATAATGCTTCCCGATAATGTCTTGACCTTCGGGGCTATACAAGTATTCCAAATAGGCTTTTGCAAGCTCTTCCACGCTGTGTTGTTTCGCATAACGTGTAACCACAGCGACAGGCGGCTCTGCCAAAATGGAAATAGATGGGGTAACGATTTCGTATTCATCTTTGCCCAACTCATTCAAAACCAGATAGGCTTCGTTTTCCCACGTTACTAATACGTCACCCACACCGCGTTGAGTAAAGGTTGTGGTTGCACCGCGTGCGCCTGTATCTAAAACCTTAACATTATCAAAGATTTTCTTCACAAAGGCTTTCGCGCTTTCGTCATTGCCACCCGGTTGTTTTAAAGCGTAACCCCATGCCGCAAGGTAATTCCAACGCGCCCCACCGGATGTTTTCGGGTTGGGAGTTACCACTTCCACCCCTTCTTTAGCTAAATCCGACCAATCTTTAATGCCTTTGGGGTTGCCTTTGCGCACCAAAAATACAATGGTAGAGGTGTAAGGCGTGGAGTTATTCGGCAACTTAGACTGCCAATCTTGCGCCAACAAATTTCCTTGTTTGTATAAAGAATCAATGTCGTAACCCAAAGCAAGCGTTGCAACATCGCCATCCAAACCATCAATTAAGGAACGCGCTTGTTTACCTGAACCACCGTGCGACTGCTCGACAGTTACGCTATCGCCTGTTTTATCTTTCCAATATTTAGCAAATGCCGCGTTATACTCCGCATACAATTCGCGGGTTGGGTCATAAGAAACATTACGTAATTTCAGATCAGCAGCATTTACTGCACCCACAAAACCACTTAAACCTACCGCCAATGCTAGTACTAAAACTTTACGCCGTGCAGTTTGAAAACTCATGTTGATTACCTCTTTAATTTGTAAGCCTTAAACAGAGCTAGATGTTAAACAAGCTCTGCGCACGAACAAACCAAGAAAAAACGCAATGCTTATTCCGTATTGCGATTTAGCTTTTTGACAAACACGAATAAAAAAAGCCGAAACCCAGCGAGTTTCAGCTTTTTCAAGTTGCGTTTTAAAGCAGTAAACAATTAAGGCGTAACCGCGACTGGCTCGGCTGATTCAGTTTCGGATACTGTGTTGTCTAATTTTTTGCGCCCAAAAGAAATGCGATTCCAAATACGTTCATGCGCGTAATACAAAAAGATTTTAGTAATAACCTCCGTCACACCAATGGATAAGGCAGTACCAATGCTTCCTGTAAATAGCCACGACCAGAAAATAGTGTCAGCCGTTCCCGTTGCCCGCCAAGACGCAGCTTTCACGAAACTGCGTAGGGAGCTTTCGCCACCGACATAAACCACTTCGGGCTGCTTTAATAACCGATCTAAAATCATACGAGCCTCCTCTCCTCAAAACGCACGGCGAATTTTAGTTAATCATCCCCGCACCGACGGTATTATTGGTGCTTTCATCAATGATAATGAACGCCCCCGTACCCCGATTGGTCGTATAAGGGTCGACAAACAAGGATTGTGCGAGTTTAAAACGCACTTGTGCAATATCATTCATCCCTAACTGATTAACTGTTTGTTTTTCCAAACTGTTTACATCCACGCGCCATGCAATATCCGCTACTTTTGCCTTGGTATCGCGGGTCGTATGACGAATCAGGTAAGTCCGCGCTCGATCCAGCGGTGTTTCCGCCAGCCAGCAAACGGTTGCTTCCAATTGCTTGGTTTGCGTGGGTAATTCGCTGGATTTAACGATCATATCGCCGCGCGAAATATCAATTTCATCGCGTAACAATAAGGTAACAGATTGTTCTGTCACCGCTTCGCGCAAGGCTTCGCCGCCGAGTTCAATCGCTTTCACCGTGCTGCTTAAACCGGAAGGTAACACCGTAATCGCATCACCCACCGCAATGCTGCCGGACTCTACGCGCCCTTGAAACCCCCGATAATCGTGCAATGCGGGGTTTGTGGAATCTTGTGGGCGGCACACGTATTGCACAGGGAAACGGAATGGCTCGGCGTGTTCCGTATGCGCCCCCGGTGCAGTTTCCAAGAAATCCATCAAGGTCGGCCCTTGATACCAACTCAGGTTTTCGCCGCGATCCACCACCATGTCGCCTTTCAAAGCGGACAATGGCAGAAAACGCACATCCGTAATGCCCAATTGCTCGGCAAACGCCAAATAGTCGCGTTTAATTTCCTCGAAACGCGCTTGGCTGTAATCTACCAAGTCCATTTTATTGACTGCCACCAATAAGTGCGGAATGCCAACCAAATGCGCGAGGTAAGAATGGCGACGGGTTTGCGTCAATACGCCTTTGCGTGCATCGACCAAAATAATCGCCAAGTTTGCCGTCGAAGCCGCTGTCACCATGTTACGGGTGTATTGTTCGTGCCCCGGTGCGTCAGCAATGATGAATTTGCGCGTTCCGGTGGTGAAATAACGGTAAGCCACGTCAATGGTAATGCCTTGCTCACGTTCGGCTTGCAAACCGTCGGTCAGCAGGGATAAATCCACCTCCTGCATTCCGCGTTTTTGCGAAGTTTTTTCAATCGCGTGTAAGGTATCCGCTAAAATTGCTTTGGAATCAAACAGCAAACGCCCAATCAAGGTACTTTTACCATCATCCACACTGCCGCAGGTTAATAAGCGCAGTAAACCGTGATCTTCGATGAAGTGTGTCATTAGAAATACCCCTCCTTCTTGCGTTGTTCCATTGCTGCTTCCGAAGCCTGATCATCCAGACGGGTCGCACCGCGCTCGGTAATCGTGGTAGTCGCCGTTTCAGCAATAATCTTTTCAATCGAGTCAGCATCCGACTCCACTGGCGCGGTACAAGTAATATCGCCCACCGTGCGGAAACGCACTTGCAAATCAATGATTTCCTCACCCGCTTTGGCTGGCGTAATGTCGGTGACAGGCACAATCGAACCGCCACGCAAGACCACTGGGCGTTGGTGGGCAAAGTAAATGCTGGGTAATTCCAAACCTTCGCGCTCGATGTATTGCCATACATCCAATTCTGTCCAGTTGGAAATAGGGAACGCACGAATGTTTTCACCCTTATGGCTACGTGCGTTATACAGATTCCACAGTTCAGGGCGTTGATTTTTCGGATCCCATTGCCCAAATTCGTCGCGGAAACTCATGATGCGCTCTTTCGCCCGTGCTTTTTCTTCGTCGCGCCGCGCACCGCCAATGCAAGCATCAAAACCGTGTTCTTCAATCGCTTCCAACAATGTAACCGATTGGTGTTTGTTGCGGGATTCGGTCGGCGATTTGAGAACGACTGTACCGCGCTGCATGGAATCTTCCACCGAACGCACGATTAAACGTTCGCCCAATTCCGCCGCTTTACGATCACGGAATGCGATCACTTCGGGATAATTATGCCCCGTGTCGATGTGCAGTAAAGGGAAGGGAAAACGCCCCGGACGAAACGCCTTTTCAGCTAAGCGCAGCAAGCAGATGGAATCTTTCCCGCCGGAAAACAGTAACGCTGGGTTACTGCATTGCCCCGCCACTTCGCGCAGAATGTGAATGGCTTCGGCTTCCAGCCAGTCGAGATGACTAAGTAAGCGTTGTTTTGGTTTTAGTGCTGAGAACAACATGACGTTGCATCCTAAGTAATCTTGATGCAACGCAGTATCCCGCACTCGCTTAAGTTAAAAAAACGATATAATTAGATTTTAATATCGAGAAAAAAGATTAGATAACTTTCAACAGTTCTGTTTTCAGTTTATCTGCCTCACGTCGCCCATCACGGGTGGTTTGCAGACTGTCGTACCATTCTGCAAATAAGGCGCGTAATTCCGTGTGTGTTTGAGCTTGGTTTAAACGCGCAACCAATGCCGTGACCGCCATCGAGCCAACAAACGCCGTCAAGGTATTGTTCATAAAGTTTCGCACTTGTTGGATTTGCAGTGGATTATCCGTTTCTGGTAACGGGCGAAAATCTCCCATAACAACGGGGCGAGGCGGTGCGGTTGGTGTCTGTGGTGCAAAAACAGCCGCAGCCGCAGCCATTACAGGGGCAAATAATGCGGCTGCATTAGCAGCAATCGCGGAGGTAGTACGCGCAATGTAACCATCGTGTTCTAATTGGGACAAAATCCCCTCAAGGTTATCCACTTTTGGTAAGGTACGTAACTCCTCCATTGTTCGCGCACCGTTTACAAAAATTAATACCCGCCGCATCATTGTGGGTAAATTGCCTGCCTTCGTTTCTACTTCGTCGTATCCTTTTGCTGTTTTGGCAAACAATACTGCATCCATTTTCGCTCTCCTCCTATGCTAAACAATGGTTTACAGGACTAATCCTGACACTCCCCATGTATATGACATTTTTATTTATAGGCGCGAGTCTACCGCGCAAGCCTAAAACTTGCATGTATTTTTGCACCAAAGCAGGACATTCGGTACAACGGGTTATCCCTAGAACACCGCTACAACCACAGAAATTAAGGCATAATCCCCACTTACGATTACCCCTCAAAGGAAGACATCATGCACACGGAAACACTGCAACACTGGCAACACGAACACGATTACCTGCGCGTACACGCACAAGGCGAAAACCGTACCCGAATCGTTCTCGTGCTCACCGCCTGCATGATGGTGGCAGAAATTATTGCAGGCAGCGTATTCAACTCACTTGCCTTGCTTGCCGATGGTTGGCACATGGGTACACACGCAGCCGCTTTTGCCCTTGCACTGTTCGCTTACCGCTATGCTCGCTTGCACGCCCGTTCAAGCCGTTTTAGTTTCGGCACGGGGAAAGTGAGCAT
>CAZJDN010000012.1:15017-20247 GCA_964544775.1 uncultured Thiothrix sp. | reverse complement strand
GACCATGAAACGCATACACACGCACACCATGATCACAACTTACGCGCCGCCTATATGCACGTATTAGCGGATGCCCTCACCTCGGTTTTGGCTATCGTGGCATTGTTATTGGGTAAATATTGGGGTTGGAATTGGCTTGATCCCATCATGGGGTTGGTAGGGGCGGCAATCATTTTGCACTGGGCGTATGGCTTATTGCACGACACCAGCAACATCCTGCTGGATCATTCCATCGCCGATGAAACCACACAAAACATCCGGCAGATTATCGAAAGTGATGCGGATAACCGCATTGCCGATTTGCATGTGTGGAAAGTGGGGGCAGCCGATTACGCTGCGATTATATCCCTTGTTACCCACCAACCGCGCCCACCGCAACATTACCGTGACTTGCTGCACGATTTCCACGAACTCAGCCACATCACGGTGGAAGTCGTCCCCTGTACCGATAAAGGGTGTGGCTCTGTTTGAGCCATACGTTACCGCATACTGGCTTTGATGCGTTGGTCGATGAGGCGTTCTAAATGCTGTTGGGTTGTGCCTTGAATGATCAAATTCAGGTCGGCTTGTACCGCATCTTCAATGTATTGGTAAAACGTTTCAGGCGTAATACCAAGCAACACATTGCCATACGCTTCATCCAGTGAACGGTCTTTGTAGGATTTGCCACAAACCAACACGGTGACACCCGACAACAGCATTACGTCTAAGCCTTGGATGATGTTTTCTGCCACCGCATCATCCATGCAGGCGCGACGAATGCCATTGGGAAACGCCATGTCCGCACCATCTTCAATCAAGAACACCTGCACATCGAAGTTACGTTGCTGGAGCATTTTTACCTGCCGGAACAATTCCAGCATTAAATGCGGGTCATTCGACCACATTTGAATCAAAGCAAAACGCGCATCGCTGTACAAACCGTTCATCTAACACTCCTTCATCATCATACCTTCGACAGGGTAGCGCGAACCCGATGCAAAGTAATGACACAAATCAATAGATGATTAATTCCCCATGCTGGTGCAGATATTGCATTCTTGAAGTGAGATTGAATTTTTGCCACGCAATTGTAAGGTTTAAGATGCAAACGTTTCTCGATTGGTCAGCGTACAAAGAAGCAGGCATGGGCGATGCTTACGCCGATATTCCGCAAGCGGGAGGCAATTTTGCCAAAGCGGTGGCGGCATGTATCAATAGCCGTCAGTGCGAAGCAGCAGGCAAACAAGTCATGTGCCCCAGTTTTCGCGTCACCAACAACCCGCATTTTTCCACGGGTGGGCGGGTTAAATTGTTGAAAAACGCCCTCAATAGCACGTTAGTCGAAGCGGCACTGGCTGACCCGTTGCTGGCAGAAGCAATGGATTTGTGCGTTGCTTGCAAAGGTTGTAAGCGCGAATGCGAAGCCAACGTGGACATGCCGCTCATCAAAGCAGAATACCTTGCCCAACGCGCTCAACGCGATGGTTTAAGCTGGCGTAGCCGTTTATTTGCGCACACACCGCGTTGGTTACACGCTGCGGCATGGCTGAAACCTTTGATTCGGTGGCGCAATAAAACTCCACTGCTGGCGAAATTAAGCGAACGTTTACTGGGTTTAAGTGCGCAACGAGCATTACCCGAACCCATAGCCACCTTTCACACTGCCGCTTTAAACCCCACGGGCAAGGAACATTTGCCGGAAGTGGTATTACTGGTGGATACCTTTAGCCGCTATTTCGAGCCAAACATTCCACACGCGGCGATTGCCGTCTTGCAAGCAGGTGGGTATCGCGTACACCTTGCCACGCCTGCTAGCGCAACGGAACGCCCCTTGTGTTGTGGGCGCACTTACCTTGCGCAAGGCATGATTACGCAAGCCAAAGCAGAAGCCCAACGCTTGATCGATGCCTTATTACCCCACGTTGAAGCAGGGCGCGTTATCGTCGGCTTGGAAGCCTCTTGTGTGCTGGGTCTACGCGATGATGCGCTGGCATTAGGCTTGGGTCAGGCGGCAGAAACGGTCGCCAAACAAGTGTTACTGTTTGAGGAATTTTTAGCAAAAGAAGCCAGTGCGAAACGCTTACAACTGCCGTTACAAGCCCTGTCGGACGGTGAAACGCTAGTGCACGGGCATTGCCACCAAAAAGCGGTAGGCGCGATGAAAGCCGTGCGGCGCGTATTGAAATTGATCCCCGCGCATGAATTCAGCCTGATCGAATCCGGTTGCTGCGGTATGGCAGGAACGTTTGGGCTGGAAACGGAACACGTCGCACTTTCCAGCATCTTAGCCGAACAAAGTTTATTGCCAGCTTTGCGCGAAAAACCGCATGCTCGCGTGATCGCAAACGGTTTTTCTTGCCGCCACCAAATGCGCGTACACGGCGATGCACGCGCTCAACATCTGGCGGTGTTGTTGCAACAAGCCTTGGTTCAAACGTAACCTTTACGCAAAACGAAATCGCCAAACGGTTCGCTTTCAATGCGTTTAGCCGCAAAATCTGCTAACAAGGTATCCAACGTACTTAAAATGGCGGCTTCGTCAAGGTTTTCGCGGTACAGTTTGTTTAAACGATCCCCGTTGAAACTCGCGCCTAAATACAGGTTGTAACGCCCCGGCGATTTACCGATCAAACCGATTTCACCCAATACCGAACGCCCGCACCCGTTGGGGCAGCCCGTCATGCGAATTTTGATTTCGTCATGACGCAAACCGTATTTATCCAGCGAAACTTCCAGCTTGCTGATCAAATCGGGCAGGTAACGTTCGGCTTCCGCCATTGCTTGCGGGCAGGTATTCAATGCCACACACGCAATCGAATTACGCCGTAAACCCGACAAATGACTCGCATCCGCCGCGTAACCGTGCGCTCGTAAAAGCTGCTCGATGGTGTCGATATTGTCCGCTGTTACACCCGTCAAAATCAGGTTTTGGTTGCCCGTCATGCGGAAACCACACAAATTTTGCTCGGCAATGCGGCGTAATGCCGATTTCAGTTGGTGGGTGGCATTATCCAATACCCGCCCGTATTCCAAACGCAGCCCCAAATGCCACAAACCATCGGTGGTCGAACGCCAACCAAAACGATCCCCTGTGGTAGCAAATTCAAAGGCGCGAGCTTTTTCCAAAGCAAACCCTAAGCGCGTATTCAGCTCGTGCTTAAACCAATCCAACCCAAAACGGTCAAGGGTGTATTTAAAGCGTGACAGCTTGCGGTCTTGACGGTTGCCGTAATCCCGCTGAATCGCCACGATATGGAAACACACATCCAATACCTGTTCCGGCGTACAAAAACCAATTACTGATGCCAACCGCGCATACGTATCATCACGCCCAAAAGTCATGCCCAAACCGCCACCAACGGCGACGTTGAAACCCACCAATTGCCCCGCTTCCTCAATCGCAATCAGCCCGATGTCATTGGCGAACACATCCATGTCGTTAAACGGTGGAATCGCAATCGCCACTTTGAACTTACGCGGCAGGTAATGCTTGCCGTACAGCGGCTCGATTTCCTCACCTTCTCCGCCTGCCACCAAGGTTTTGCCTTGCGGTTCGTCTAGCCAAATTTCGTGATAAGCACGCGAACGCGGTAACAAATGGTCACTGATCTTTTGCGCCCACGGGAATACTTGCGCATGAATTTTCGACAACGTAGGGTCGGGCGTACACATGACATTGCGGTTTACATCGCCACAACCTGCGATACTGTCGAGCAATGCCGCATCCATCGCTTGGATGGTGTGTTTCATGTTGAACTTGATAATGCCGTGGAACTGCAAGGCCTGGCGCGTACTAATGCGCGACGTACCGTTACCGTAACGGTTGCTAATATCGTCCAGTTTCACCCATTGTTCGGCGGTTAAATCGCCCCCCGCTACCCGCAGACGAATCATGAAGGAATACGCAGGTTCGAGTTTCTTTTCTTGCCGTTGCAAACGCACGTCACGGTCATCTTGCATGTACGAACCGTGGAATTTCACCAACTGCACATTATCTTCGCTAATCGCGCCCGTAATCGGGTTTTGGAAATCTTCCACCAGATTACCGCGCAAATAATTACTGCGGTCTTTAATGTGCTCAACCGCTGAACCATTCGGCGCAAGGGTATTTAAAGGTTTTGGAGCTACCTCGCTCATGCGCCCTCCTGTTGTGCCGCTTTGCGTGTACCATCGTGTAAACCGCATTCTTGGTTATACGACTCCCACCACCAACGCCCAGCGCGTTCGTCTTCGCCCACCGTAATGGCACGAGTACACGGGGCACACCCAATACTGGGGAAATGCTGGTCGTGTAATGGATTGTAAGGCACGCCATTTTCATGCACGTATGCCCATAAATCGCTGGTTTTCCACGACAGTAACGGGTTGAATTTCAATAATTGGCGTTGTTCATCCGCCTCAAACAACTGCATTTCCGCCCGAAACGCCGATTGCACCGCACGTAATCCCGTAATCCACACTTGCGCACCTTGCAAAGCGCGATTCAGCGGCTCAATTTTGCGGATGTAGCAACATTCTTTACGGTTTTCGACGGATTCGTACAGCGCGTTAATCCCTTTCAGCGTGACATACTGCTCAATCGCCGCCGTTTGTGGGTAAAAAGTCTTGATAGGTTGCGCGTATTTTTTTCGCGTTGCTGCAAAGGTATCGTAGGTTTCACTGAAATTACGCCCGGTATCCAGCGTAAAAACGTCGATGTCCAATCCATTGCGGAAAATCGCATCGGTAATGACTTGATCTTCCAAGCCAAAACTGGTCGAAAACGCAATTCGCCCACTAAAACGTTGACGCAATGCACGCAACGCCTCATCCAGCGAAAGCTCGGCAAAATCGTCTTGCAAGGTTTGCAGCACTGCGGTTGGCAGCGTCATGGCTCATTACCTCATTGGAATTTTGAATAGGCTGAGTATCCATGAAAATCAAAATCGAAAAAAACGATATAATTCGATATAAATATCTCTAAAACGCAAATAGCTAACCCAATGCGTGCTAATGACTAGCGTTTAGGTTGCCAGTTTTTGATTCAACGCAGCAACCGCAGCTTCCCAGTTACGCCCGTCAAATTGCACAACTTCGTAAGCTGCATTAGCAAGGTCAACATCATCCAAACAACGTACATTGATACTGTAATGATCCGGTGCGGCTCGCGGGTTACTAAACGGGTGAATGCCACATTCCTTACAGAAGTAATGCCGTGCTTCTTTGGTATCAAATTGGTACAACGCAAGGGATTCCGCACCTGCTAATA
>CAZJDN010000012.1:8293-14917 GCA_964544775.1 uncultured Thiothrix sp. | reverse complement strand
GCTTACGCAAGAAACACTACCACTCGTCCTGCTATTCCTAACTAAAAACCGCGCTAAGCATTAAACAATACGTATGGCATGTCACTTTCACATGACTAACAAATAAACTTATTTTAGATAGAAATACTATGTCCTACGATATTAAAATCGCTATTCTGGTTGTAATAGTTACTGCCGTTATTATGGCAATCACGCTTTATTCCAACTGCCCATAAGTGTGCTTTTTTACAAGCCCAAAAATAAGGGGATATGAAACCTATCCCCTTACACGCAAAATAATAAATTTTAATCTACCGTAACATCTATCGTCAGCGTTACAGATGCTCCGGCTGCCAACGCACCTACAACCCAAATGCCCGTGCTGTTGGTGTACGTTCCTTGCCCCGCGTTATGCGCTTTGTACGTGACACCCGTGGGTAAATGATCAGTCACTTCAACCCCAGAAGCAGGATTCGCACTGATATTACTCAGCGTCAGCGTATAACGCACGGTATCGCCGGATTTCACATTGATTTTGTCTGCCACTTTGGTCAACGCCAAATCCACGTTTGGCGGCGGCGCACTGCTGTAACCCACGTCAAAGGTGTAATTGTTCGCCCCTGCTTGCGGAATATCGCTGGTTGCAACACTCACATCCCCCGTAGTCACGCTGGCGTTTGAGTCAATTTCCGTATTCGTGCCGGAATTTGCCTTGGTAAGCTGGTAAGTGGTTGACCCCACCGTTACCGTCAGTGGGAATTTCAAGGTGTAAGCCGTATTAGGGGTCAAGCCTGTTAAACCGTAAATGGCACTTGCCGTCGATGTACCCGTTGCACTGCTGAAAACGTATGAACCATCCGCTGCGGTGGTCGCTGTCGCAATTTCCGTCGTACCCTGCATCAGTTTTACTGACACACCCGCAATACCTGCTTCGTCTGCGTCTTGCACACCGTCTTTATCCGTATCCAGCCACACGCGGTTGCCGATTTCAATGGGAGGAATGTCATTGAGGATTTCAATATCCCCCATGCCATTGGCTTTACCCAAACGGTCGGTAATATATAAATCTTGCGTCAAAGCCCCTGTACTATTACTTAGCCAAGCCACCCCACTGGTATATGCCATACCTTTAGGATTGAGTGTGCCCATTGTTACTTTGCCACTACCGGGTAATAAAGCTAAACCGCCTTGTGCTTTTTCTTTATGGTCATCTTCTCCAGGGTCAGTATTTCCCATCCACCATAAAATCTTTTGTGTATCCCCAATATAAAATTCTCCACCACTAGGACCTTGATTATTACCTGCTCCTGCGGTGGTATTCGTACCATCAGAACCGTTATTTTCTAATGTATAAACCCCAGTTGCCGCATTATAAGATGCTCTTAATATATCCCCTGCAATCGTTACTTCTTCTGCATCATTACTGTATGCCTGATAATTGTTGTGTCCACGTTGATGCCCATTACGGTCTGCGAAGCCCATAATTAACGAACCATCAACATCCATTTCCAAATCGGTAAACATTGGTTGCATCGGTGTAGAAACAGAATGCCCGTCATTTAACCATGCCGACCATTTACTACCCGGCATAAAAACATGCCCTTTATTGTAAGCTGCAAAACTAAAGGCAATACTATTTGCCCCTGTTGCTGGATTCAGCTTAATCACTTGAAAACTAATGTCATCCGGTTGTTGTGAGACTGTAGCATCACAAACAGAACCGATATACAACTCATTACGGTAATATTTCAACGCAAAAGGGTGAAACTCACCATTTGCACACGTTGGCGGTGTAATCGTAAATTCTTGCACTTGTGCGGCGGCTGGTATTTGTGGATTTTTTGCGTCCTGCAAATCAATTTTCACTACTGTTTTCTTATATAAGTTGGTAGCAAATAAATATCGACCATCTTCTGATATTTCTAAATCCCCTAAACTAACACGCCCTACCTGTTCAAATGCACTGGGGTCATTATCAGGCAAATGATAACCCCATTGTAAACCACGGTCATTATTACTTTTCACATGCAGTGCATTAGCCGTATCTGGGCTATTGGTTTGAATACCTAAACTATCTAAATCAACTAAAGACGTAACACTAGCATTAGGAAATGTTCCTGTAGGGTCTATCATATAGATACCACCACTACCTAATGTGCCCAAACCAGCGTGACGTTTAAGAAATGCCGCCGTGAATAGTTTTTTACTGTAAGGTGAATAAGTTTCGCCAAATACTGTTCCCGTTTGTTTATTGGCAATTAAACTACTCGCGCCATCAGGCAATTCATTTTTGATTGTACCATCAGGATTCGTTTTGTAATTACGATTACTGTAATTAAATACCGTCACGACAGGCTGATCTAAAGAAGCAAAATTACCACCAGCATTAACTTGCGGATTACCTCCTGCTTGGTGCGTTACTGCAACTACCGGATCAGGGTTTCCCACATAATCCGACGGGTAGTTCAAACCCAGGTTGGCATCCGTTACGGGGGCAGTCACAAACTGCACCGCTGGTTTACTTACCGCCGTTGGGTAGTATCCTGCTGGCAAATTACTGAATTCTACCCGCGCTGCCCCTGTTACGCCTGCAATGCTATACGAACCATCTGCTGCCGTGGTCGCTGAACCCAGTACACCACTTGTGCCGTGCGCGGTAACAGTT
This sequence comes from uncultured Thiothrix sp., assembly GCA_964544775.1. Lineage (GTDB taxonomy): Bacteria > Pseudomonadota > Gammaproteobacteria > Thiotrichales > Thiotrichaceae > Thiothrix. Next base: position 12,273 of record CAZJDN010000012.1, on the reverse strand, counting down.
ACCCCACCCACACCAATTTCATTGAAGGTAGCGGTATTATCCTTCACTCCATTGGCATTGAAATCGCGGAAGACTGTCCCAGAAATGTCCGCGAAAACGGCAGGCGAGGAAAACATCAGCAACCCAATGCTAAGACTCCGCCAAGAAAAAACATGCATATTACTCACATGAAACCTCATTATTGTTATTTTGCAGCCCAAACCTGTACAGCATGAGCCGTCATATCCAAACTCACACCTTAATTTACTGTAGCTTTTATCACCAACGCGGTGCTTTGTTTCGCAGGTACTGTGCCTACGTTCCAAACGCCCGTATTTTGATTGTAATTAACGCCTGAGGGCGTGTGGCTAACGTAGGTCAGGGTTGTGGGCAAGTTATCCGTAACGGTTACATTGGTTGCGTCAATATCGCTTTCATTGGTTACGGTCAAGGTATAGGTTAAGGTATCCCCTTTGCGAGCCGTTGTTTTGTCTACCGTTTTTACCAATTTCAAATCGGTTTTAGGGGTAGTGCAGTTTGCCTGAATCGTGGCAGACGCGCTGTCATTGGCAGTATTGTTATCGGTTTCGGTTACTTTCGTAACACTTGCCGTATTAGCAATCGTGGTACAGGTTGCTGGCGCACTGCTGTAACCCACGTCAAAGGTGTGATTATTTGCCCCTGCGACCGGAATATCCGCCGCTGCAACACTGACATCCCCTGTCGTAGCAGCATCAGAGTCAATTAAGGTATCGATTCCGGCTTTGGTGGTGGTGAGATTATAGGTTGTGCCAGCATCCGTTACCGTGAGTGGGAAATGCACGGTGTAAGCGGTATTCGGTTGCAATGCGCTGAGGTTGTATTTTTTACTGGTCGTATCTGTTCCCGTCGCATTACTGAAATAGTAATTACCGTTAGCATCCGTTGTGGCACTCGCCAACAGCGTTGCGCCGGATTTCAGTTCGACCGTAATGCCTGATAAACCTTTTTCGCCCGCATCTTGCACACCATCAGCATCGCTGTCTAACCACACGCGGTTGCCGATTTCGATAGGTGCAGGTGGATACAATACTTCTACGTCTCCCAAACCGTTACCTTTGCCCCACGCGGGTACATCGTTGGTTTGTGCTTGATCCACTAGGGCGTAACCTTTGCTCCAACCACCTGTAATGCCGTCATACCAATGTAAACCGTGCGATTCCCACGGGTCTGCTCCGGTTGATGGGTCTGAGCCTAATGCATTTTGCGCGGGGTCCATTGCGGTGGAAATAACCGTATCCGTGCCTAGCAGTAAACCGATACCGCCTTCGCCGACATCCGCGTGGTTGCCCGGTGCAGCCGCTCCCATGTCGTCTTCAAAATACCATTCATCCAGCGTGCGGGCTTTATTCGCATCCATGCCTTTGCCACCTGAAGAACAGCTTGCATCGCCGGAAATCTGTTTCTCCATGACAAACGAACCATCACTTTTTTTACAGGCGCGTAAAATATCCCCCGCCGCAGTTAATTGCCCACTGCTAAACGCCCCCGAAGGCGGCTCTAAAGCATACGCCCCGTCCATGTGCCCAAAACGGTCAGCCAAACCTAACACCATACTGCCATCAGCGGTGAAATCAATATCGGAAATCATCGGCTGCGGATAACCACTCGCATCCAACCCAGCAAAATCGCTGAACGGGTAAGTTGGAGTCCATGCCTGCCACGCTGCATTACCGTAACTGCTACACGTTCCCATGCCGCCTTCGTTCAAACAACCGCGTGTATAGTTTAAGGGGAAATCAATGACCGACGTAAACGCGCTTGCGCCATCCCATTGCAAAACATAACCACGCAATTTGCTTGAGTCACCTTTGCGAGCGGTATTATTAGCAATCGGTAAACCTGTTACGGTTGATTCGGCACTGCACACTGCGCCAATATAGACTTTACCATCACGTACCCCCAAACCCATTGGGCGCACATCATTGCTGTTGGTACAATTCGCCAAAGTGGTAGGTAAAGTGACTTTGACGGGTGTTCCCGCACTGCCATCGGCATTTACCGGAATACGTACAAACTCTTTGGTTTTCAGGTCAATGGTATAAACCGCACTGCCGTCTTCGGCAATGTCCACATCGCCCAAACCGTCTTTACCAATGGAAGGAATCACCGCAAAATCCCGCGCCCACGCAGGCGTTGCCCCGTGCGGGTCAGTACGAGTGCTATCTAGAGTAACCCACGCGCTGGGTGTACCTGAACCGTCTTCCGCCACGCTGTAAATAGTGGTGGGGTTGCCTGCTAAACGGGCAAAACGTTTGACAAACGCCCCCGCCAATAAACGTTGGTGAACACGATCATGTGCTACCCCCCAAATAGCCCCCATTTCTGTTTCTTTGGCTAATACGGTTGGGGCTGGAGTCATGTAAGCACTCATGCCTGCACTGGCATTTGTCCCCGCAGAAGCTGGAATTTTAGTCAATACGAATTCTGAACCGAAATGCACACTGCCGCTTTGCACGGCGGTTACGATGGAAGGTGAAGCACTGGGCGCAATGGTCTGTGCCGGATTATTTAACGCAAGGTTAACCCCGTTTGCGCCATTTTGCACAAATTGAACCGATGTCCCGCCTGCTACCCCCGGTTTCAACCACGTTTCAGCCCACGTAAACTCCACGCGGTAATCCGTGCCTGCGGCAAGCGTCAGCGTATACGTCCCGTTTGCCGCCGTGGTTGCCGTAGCAATATTACTTCCTGTGGCATCAAAGGCTTTAACACTAACACCCGCTACACCCTGTTCGTTGAGTGCCGCATTGAATGTACCATTGGCATTAAAATCGCGGAAAACGCGCCCAGAAATATCAGCGAAAGCAGCGGGAGAAGAAAGCATCAATAGCCCAATACTGACGCTTCTTAATGAGAAAGCATTAAATTTATTCACTTACAGCCCCGTTCTTGTTGTTTTTCAGGTTTAACCCTGTGAAAAATCATTTAGTATAAATTTTATGCCGATGATACCACTTTCCAATACAGAACATAAGTGCCGTTTACCCGATACGCCAAAGCCTACCTAGGTAAGCTATTGATAAGACTATTAACTAAAGTTGGAGCAGGTTTCGTTGCGGTTGCAGCAAGGAAAATCCCCTGCGGCATTTTTATCGGTAACTTAACTTGCACAGGCTTACCCCACGTTTTACCCCAATCACTGCTGGTGTAACGGTAAACCTGCGTTACGGCTTTACCTGCTTGTTGCCGCTCTACTGAGCCGAGCAAAACCCCTCTACCTTGCTTACCCATGTTAAAGGCTTCAATTTGTAAAAACTCATTTGCCCACGCAGGCTGATTTAACCCAGACGGGAATGCAATGGTCGTACAATCCATTGCGGTAAATTGCCGCTTACCGCGTAGCACCGTGTACTCCTGCCCAGGACCTTCTATTGACCACATACCAAACAACATAAAGCGATCAAAGGCAGGCGTGCTGAAAACGCCTTGTATGGCATTACCTTCTGCCACGGGGTACATCTGCCACTGCCCTGCTTTTTGCACAAAAACCAATGCCCCAACACCCGCCGTTTGCTCGGCAATTAAAATAGGCAAGGTTACGTCGTTAATTTTGTAACTGAACAAATTGCCAGACTTATTTAATGCCTGTACTAACTTGCGACTTGGTTTATTTGCCACATGCCCACATGACCAGCCCTTTTGCCACGGAGTATCAGCGGCGTAACATTGCCCAAACATTAACGCCAAGATGCTGCTTAATACGATAGCCGATGCCAGTTTTTTCATGAGATAAGCCCCCCTTTCAATACAATTCACGCTGTTATGCCCTTGTGCCACGAGCCGAAAAACAACTGCGCTTAGTGGCGGTTTTTCAGTACATTAGACAAGATTTACAGCGATTGATTCCAGCAAAAAAAAGCCCCTGCAATAAGGGGCGTCTTTAATTTTAACCGTAGAGCCTACGCCCTTAAAACGGAATGTCGTCGTCGAAGTCTTCAAAGCCACGGTCATTGCCACGC
>CAZJDN010000012.1:0-8193 GCA_964544775.1 uncultured Thiothrix sp. | reverse complement strand
CCCTTAAAACGGAATGTCGTCGTCGAAGTCTTCAAAGCCACGGTCATTGCCACGCGGTGGGTTGGATGCAGGTGCAGCACCGCCGCCGTAACCGCCATTGCCGCCTGCGTAACCACCGCCTTGATTACCGCCACCGCTACGCACGGGAGCGGGTGCACCATCGTCGTAACTGCCTGCATTCATGCCGCCGCCGGAACGTCCGCCCAGCATTTGCATGTCATTGGCAACGATTTCCGTGGTATAACGGTCTTGACCATCTTGACCTTGCCATTTGCGGGTGCGCAAGCTACCTTCGATGTAAACTTGTTGCCCTTTACGCAAATATTCGCCTGCAATTTCTGCCAAACGATTGAAGAAAACTACGCGATGCCATTCGGTGATTTCTTTTTTCTCACCCGTATTTTTGTCTTTATATGAGTCATTGGTGGCGACGGTAATATTGGTAATTGCACCACCACTCGGCATGTATTTCACTTCTGGGTCACGCCCTAATGTGCCTACCAAGATAACCTTATTAATGCCTCGTGCCATTGATTGATCCTTACGCTACTTAATTCAATTAATTTCAACTATTACAACTAGATCAAGTCCTAGAACGGGTCATTCTACGCTGATGCCACTGAGAATGCACCCAAGCTGGCTTCATCCAGACTAGCTTTGTCAACTTTCAGATAAGCAACACCTTCTTCCGCCACGACTACCGCTTCTTTTACCCCCGCAACGGCTAATAATTCGCGCAACAAGCGTTCTTTATCCGAAAATAATAGCGGATCAAGGCGCAAAACACGGCTGGTGTAAAAAGTAGGCTGCGGCAACTGCACCGCTAAAATCAACCACAAACCCACCACTAAGGCACTAAACAGGAAGACCGCTTCTGTTCCCCACGTATGGTTAATCATACCGCCCAAAGAACCACCCGCGAAAATACCAAGGAATTGGGAGCTGCTGAAAATCCCCATTGCTGTGCCTTTAGTGCTGACATCAGAATATTTCGCTACCAATGACGGCTGTACCGCTTCCAAAAAGTTAAAGCCAACGAAAAACAAGAAAAATGCCGCCAATAGTAAACCAATGTGGGTGTAACCCAATGCCATTACCAATTCCGCAATAATCAATGCCACTGTACTGCTTAATAATAAGCTACGGATTTTGTGTTTCTTTTCCGCAATAATAATCAGCGGAATCGATAAGATGAAAGAGCCAGCAAACACGGGTAAATAGACTTTCCAATGTTCAACACGCGGCAAGCCTAAATCGTGCTCAAAAATCGGCGGCAACACGAGGAAGTTCGCGGTCATCACTAAATGCAGAATGAAAACCCCCGCGTTCATGCGCAATAAGGCAACATTTTTCAGTGCGACACTCAAATAGCTTTTGATCACACCCGCATCACGGTGCTGGGTGCTGTGTACCGGAGTCGGCACGGCGAACATGACCAGTAAAATGCCTGCAAATGCTAAGCACATGGTTGTCCAGAAAATTCCCGGCACACCCCAGCCGTGGAAACCGCTGATAATCGGCCCTAAGATCATCCCACCCATAAACGACATGCCAATCGTCATGCCAATCACCGCCATAATACGGGTACGATTTTCTTCACGGGTTAAATCTGCGGCTAACGCCATTGTTGGCCCTGCTACCGCACCTAAGCCTTGCACCGCACGCCCGAACACAATTAACCACAAGGAATGCGCCATTGCCGCAATCGCACTACCCAGCGCAAACACCATTAAACCGCCGATAATGACAGGTTTACGCCCTACTTTATCGGATAAAACCCCTAACGGGATTTGGAAAATGGCTTGGGACAAACCGTAAATACCAATCGCCAACCCGACTAAAGCAGGGGTATAACCGGGTAAACTTTCGGCATACAAAGCAAATACGGGCAGAATCATGAACAAACCCAACATACGCACGGCATAAACCGCCGCTAATGATGCGGTTACGCGCCATTCCAAACTATTCATTGCATTTAAGCTCTACAGACCAGGAGGAAACGCGAGAATGGCATAAGACAACCGTGCCTACAACTGGTTACGCAGCATCAGCTCGCGGGGGTGTGGGCTAAGGTAATGTTGTCGCTCAATATACGGCTGCGGATAACGCCGAAAATGGTGTTTCAACAAGGTCAAGGGCACAACCAAAGGCACATAACCTAAACGGTATTGTTGAATCGTTTCGAGTAATTCCTCCCGATCCGCTGCATCAAGTTGCGTTTTTAAATAGCCCAGCAAGTGCATTAACACATTCGTGTGCTGTCCGCGTGATACGCGCTTGCTCAAGGTTGCCATTAACAGCGGAATGTAAGCCGCCGCTAACTGCATTACATCGGATACTGTGCCTGCTTGCGCTACCAACTGCCCCAATTGCCGCGCATTTTCCTGATCGTGCGCCATGAGGATGTATTTATGATCCGCATGGAAATCAATCAAATTTGCAGGCGTTAAACCTGCTACCAATAAATCGCGCCAACGCTGGTAAACAAACACGCGCTCAATGAAATTTTCCCGCAGGATTGGGTCACACAACCGCCCTTCTTCTTCTATCGGTAGCAAAGGGAATTGTTCCTGCAAGGCACGAGCAAAAATCCCGACCCCATCACGTTCAGGCGGTAAATTGGGTTTGGCAAGGTTATAGACTTTCACCCGTTCCATGCCGCAACTGGGCGAACTCTTCTTGAGGATAAAACCGCTTAGGTCTGCGATTTGCCCCATCACGGGTTGGATGTAATGTTGTAAGGCTTCGGTGTAATCAATGCTGGCATCTTTTACCTTTACCGCTCGAATACCTTGTGCTGTTTGCAATAAATGCAGCGTCGGGCGCGGTACACCCAAACCCGCCCCCATTTCTGGGCAAAAGGGAACAAATTCAAAATAGTGGCTGAGTGTTCCGGTGATATAACCGTCGCGTTTGTGGCTACCGTCATAGCGCACAGGTTGCCCCAGTAAGCACGCACTAATGCCGATTTTTATGGCTTGATCATTACGCATGGTGTGAAGTTTTATCCCTATATGATTCGCTGCGATGTTATCCTGTGCAGCGAATAAAGCAATCAAACGGACATTATGCGCGACTATTTTTGCCATTGGGCACTCTGGCTGCTGCTTACCTTCTGCTGCTGTGCCTTACCTGCCAATGCAGAACCCACCTCCACCGACGCACAGGAATTGTTTCGGCAGCAATTGGATGTGGCGGAACAAACCTTTCCACAAGTTAACACCAATCGCGATCAACTGGATAAGCTGGCAAACGACGTTACGCTGTTGGAACAGCAAACCCAAACCTGCCTAAGCGATTACGGGCAACAACAAAACCAAGCCAAACAAGCAATTGACAGTTTAGGGGCAGCCACGGTTGATGAATCCCCCGAAGTCAAACGCAAGCGTAAAGAATTAACCGATCAACAGCAGCAAATTGAAAAAACGCTGTCGCAATGCCGTTTATCCAGTTTACGTGCCACTACTTTATTGGAAGAAATTAGCCGCGCCCGCCAAACCCTTATTAAAACACGATTATTTACGCCCTCGGCTTCCTTATTGAGCCACATTACCGCTTTAATGTTACAACCTGCGTTATGGCAAACCGATTTCTTAAATACGATGGCAGTATTAAGCCAGCCTAACTTGCAATGGCGTAATTTATTCATTGCCTTATTGTACGGTGTGGCAGGTTTAAGCGCGGGGCTGTTTTGGCGAAAACAAGCGAAATACCACCATCAAGCGCGATTATTAGCTCTTGCTACCACTAGCCCGACCTTGGGTTATGTGTGGCGGTATGTGCAAAAGTACCTACCGTATTTATTGTTTGGGCTATTAATGTGGCTCAGTTTATACATTAACCCGATTGGCATTCCCGATTTACCAGAAACGCATTTACTGGGCTTAAGTTATATCAGTGGTGGCACATTCCTTGGCATTACGTTAATTACCTTGGTTTGGGTTTTGTCCGGGCGGTTCTTATTTTTGCAACGCACCCGCTTGTATTTACTCGCCGCCATTGCATTGGTGATTGCTACTGGCAGTTTATGGCTGGGGTATTACAACTTTGCGCATTATTTATTTTGGGGCGTAAGCGGAACATTAATCATTTTACTCATTGGGTGGATGCTGATTCAGATTCCTACCGAAATCTTCGACGGCTTAGATGAAGGGCGCGTAGCATGGCAACAGGAATTACGCCAGCATTTGGGCATTAAGGAAAAGCATTACATACCGGGGCTAATTTGGCTACGCCTTACCATAACCTTGAGCGTGGTCAGTTTGGGCGTGGTATTACTGTTACGCTTATGGGGAATGCCTGCACAATACTTAACACTGCTGTTAAATCAGGTGAGTAATGGGTTTCAGATTGCGGGTTTTACGCTTGAACCCTTACGCATTATCACGGGCTTGCTGGTTATTGCGGTCATTATTAGCGTGACGCACGTTGTCAAAAACCATTTGGCAGAAAATTGGCTACAACGCACGGGTTTAAGCAAGGGTGCGCAAGAAACCGCGAGTACTGTTTCTGGTTACATCGGCATTTTGTTTGCCATTATTCTAGGCTTATCGATTGCAGGCATTGAATTTAAAAACCTCGCGATTATCGCAGGGGCATTATCCGTCGGTATCGGTTTTGGCTTACAAAACATTGTCAATAACTTTGTTTCTGGCTTAATCTTATTATTTGAACGCCCGATTCGCAAAGGCGATTGGATTAAAGTAGGTAATGCGGAAGGTTATGTGCGCGACATTAGCATTCGCTCTACGACCATTCAAACCTTTGACCATTCGGATATTATCGTACCAAATTCGGAACTGATTGCAGGGCAAGTAACCAATATGATGCTCACGGATAATGTCGGGCGTATTAGTCTCCCCATTAGCGTGGCTTACGGCTCAAATGCCGAACAAATCATGCAAATTTTACGCACTGCCGCAGACACACACCCATCAATCATTCACGGGCATGACAGCATGAAAATCACGGTGTTATTCCGCAGTTTTGCCGACAGCAACTTGAATTTTGAACTGCGTTGTTTTGTGCGGGAAATCGAAACCCGTGCCAGCGTTATCAGTGACCTGAACTTGGCGATTGACAAAGCCTTTCGCCAGTTTGGGGTGGAAATTCCCACCCCACAACGTACCGTGCATTAACCGTTTACAGCACCTTACCGCCGCGTGTGGTAGGGTCATACGCCAAATCTGCTTGATTGACCGTGGCAAATTGCTCTAGCAGCGTGTGTGCTTCTGCCCACCACGGATGCGCTTTCACCGCTTCATGCCCACAGAAATGGCGGCTGTATAAACGCACAAGGCGCGATTGCGCCGCAAGGTCATGGTAATCACCCAAGGCTTCCACCACTTGCGTTGCTGCCGCACGGTTATTGCACAATAAAATTTGGTCACAACCTGCACGCAACGCAGCTTTGGCGCGTTCCACATCATTACCTGCCGCTGCCGCCGCCGCCATGTCCAGCGCGTCGCTAACAATAACCCCTTGAAAACCTAGCCGCCCACGCAAAATATCTTGCAACCAACGGCGAGAAAAGCCAGCGGGTAATTCATCCACCGCCGGATACACCACATGCGCAGGCATAATCGCCTCCACCCCTTGTTGGATTAAGGCTTGAAATGGCGCAATGTCTTCCCGCCATAGGGTGTCGAAATCCCGTTCATCTCGCGGCAAAGCCAGATGCGAATCCACCGCTACACCGCCATGACCGGGGAAATGCTTCCCCACTGAAACCATACCCGCCAAACGCACACCTTGCATCCATGCTCCGGCTAGTTGCGCCACGCTGGTAGTATCTTGCCCGAAAGCACGATCCCCAATGGCACGGCAAATGCCCCGATCAATATCCAAAACGGGGGCAAAGCTGTAATCCACACCCGCTGCTTGCAATTCCGCCGCCATTAACCAACCCAAGGTTTGCGCATTACGCTGTGCCGCTATTGGCTGGGCTTGCCGCTGCAAATAACCGTAGTAACCCGCAGGTGGCAAACGTTTGAAACCGTCGCGGAAACGTTGCACCCGCCCCCCTTCTTGATCCACCGCAATCAATAACGGCGGATTCCGCAATGCACGGATACGCGCCGTCAACGCCGCCAATTGCGCAGGGTTTTGGTAATTGCGGGCAAACAAAATTACGCCCCCAACGGCTGGGTGTTTTAATAATTCAACGTCTTCGGCACTTAATTCTGTGCCTGCCACATCCAGCATGACCGGGCCTAAAGGCATGGGCGTACTCCAATTTTGTCGTGTGTTACTCAAGGCAAGCATCCTGTAACAACTCACGCTCAGGTGCAAGTGACAGGCTTGACCGCAGTCATTTAGTTAGCCTAAACTAACTATTAATTTTTAAACAGATTAAAACCGGAACAAACCATGCACACCCAAAATACACTGCCCACCAACCACTTACCCGTCGGTAAATTGCTCAACCTACGCGGGCGAGCCGCCATTGTCACCGAAGCAGACAGCGGCATTGGTATTGCGATTGCGCAACGTCTCGCCGAAGCAGGCGCAGACATTTTGCTGTGTGGTTCACAACCCACTGCATTGCATCAAACCAGCGAACAATTGCAGCAAACGTTTGGCATTAACGCACCCGTATTGCACACTGAATTATTGGAAGCAGACACCGCTTACGACATCCTGCACACGGCTCTGCACTCCCTACCGCACTGCGATATATTGGTAAACAACAGCAGCCTCTTTCCTGCACACCCATTACGTGCCACGCAAACAAATACTTGGCAGCAGCAAGTCAATGTGCAATTACGCACGGCTTATACCCTTGCGCGTGAACTCGCCAAATACTTGCGGCAGCGCGGCAAAAAACACGGTGTCATTCTCAACAATCTCGCCCTAGCCGCTCTCAATGACGCAGACAACAGCACGGAATACCTCGCACTGCAACACCTATTGGGCGATATTACCCGCAGCATGGCGGTGGAACTCGGTGCGTGGGGAATCCGTTGCCTTGCCCTTGCCCCCAAACGTACCTTACGCCCCAGTGTTGCCTTAACCCCCGAAGTAGCGGAAATGATGGCGGCGAATCCGCGTACCCACCAAGCGTTTGAAAATTACATTAAAGCGATTTTATTAGCCCGTACTGAGCAAGACGATGCCATTGCCACCCTCGCATTATTTGCCGTCAGCGATATGGCGAAATTTATGTCCGGCACACTGATTCCGTTGGAACACAGTACGCATTTGCTGCATTAAACCTTATTCCGGCGGTGGCTCAATGCACAAATCCACAAGCGAACAAGTTTGCTCCATTCCCCACAACTGCCCACACGTTTTCGTCAACAACGTATGCAATTGCGCTAATTCCTCCGCATTTAAGACCTGTGTTAACGCATTGGCGGTTTGCTGATAAGCCGCGAGGTCTTCCGTTTGCACCGCTAAGGCTTGCGCAGTAGGAAACAACAGACTCGCACGCGCATCGTCAGGATTAGCTTGGCGTTGGATATAACCTTGCTTTTCCAACTTGCTTACCATCACGCTAGCAGAAGCCTTAGTCAGCCCCAACAGGTTTGCCAAATCGGTTAAACGCACACCTTGCGCACGGTAGCTAATCAGCGCGTAGAGGTATTCCATCTCTGTATTGGTCAAATTAACGTTGCCACTTTCGCACGCATAACGCCGCCATTGCAGCCACATATACCAATCGAGATGTTTTAAACATTCGTTCAGTTGCATAAGGCTCACCTCGGTGTTTAATTGGTTAGTTTAGACTAACTTTCTACCTTGCAACAAGCCCTATGGAATTCTCCACATCACAAGATTATCGTCTGCTAACACCTTGCATTTCGGCTAGAATAAACAATCGTAATACCGACCTCATAGTTTAATGGACAAAACTGTCCCCTCCTAAGGGACGGATGTGGGTTCGATTCCCGCTGGGGTCGCCATTTAAAATCAATTAGTTAAATCATGAAAAACCAAACAACATCGGCAACAGACTGCCACACTGCTGCTGCCAACTTACGCATTGAGTTACTCGATGCCTTACGTGGTTTAGCTGTCGTCTTTATGATGGTGTTTCACTTTTGTTTTGATTTAACGCAATTCGGCTGGACACAATCCAATTTTTATACAGACCCCTTTTGGCTGAATGCGCGGGTGTTGATTGTGAGTCTGTTTGTTAGCATTGCAGGCATGAGTTTTTCCCTAGCGAATGCGCCCAACATACATTGGCAA
>CAZJDN010000011.1:0-29302 GCA_964544775.1 uncultured Thiothrix sp. | reverse complement strand
CTGCTTGTAATGCATAGCGAAATAGCCAATCGCCATTGGTTTGCAGGACGATTTCCGCCTGTAATGACTGCACTGCCGCGCATGGCGTGTTTGAATGTGGTTGTAAGGGCAACAAGCGTAAAATCTCCGCAGTTTAAGGGGTATAGTCGCGCAGAAAGTCGTATTGCGCTTGCGTTTCGGGAATCGGGAAACCGCGAGCATGGGACAACATGGCAAGTGTGGCTTGCAGGTCATGCCCATCGCGTAGCAAGATTGCGCCTGCGACAATGCCTGTGCGCCCGATACCTGCGCGGCAATGAATGGTAATATTAGCTCCTGCGCATAATGCCGTGTGCAATTCCGCGACCAAATGGCGAAACGCCGTTACATCAGCAGGTATTTGGCTATCGGGAATCGGGAAGTGGGTAAAGCTCAGTTCCGCATTGGCGCACAATTCGGCTTCTTGGGTCAGTTTGAATTCAACTAATTCGTGCGTTTCCAACAGGCACACCACGTTATCAATACCCAGTAAACGGAAATGCGTTATCGCTTGCGGCAGGTAATTGCCGTCCGGTTTTGGCATGATGCAAAGTGTGCCAGTACCCACTTGCGTGACTTCAAACAATAGCGGTTTCATGAATTGCGTATTGCGCCCTAAAAAATGTTGCCACTATATATTTTAACAAGGGCTTTAGCGCAACTACGATTTGCCAAAACAGCAGGAGATAACACCATGATTGAAGTGGGTAGCCGCGAATTTCGCCACGCCACACTCGCTTTATGCCTTGGTTCGGGCATGATTTTTGCCAATTTGCACGTTATTCAATCGCTTTTACCCACCTTAGCCCAACAATTTCAATTGACGGAATTGCAAGCAAGCTGGAGTTTAACCATTACCATTTTAACCTTGGGGCTGTCGCTGTTGGTTTATGGCCCGTTATCGGATGCATGGGGACGTAAACCGATTATGCTGGTGACAATGGTGGGGGCAGTAATAACCACGCTAGCCATTTCGCAGGTGGAAAGTTATACCGCGTTGGTGCTGATGCGCGGCTTGCAGGGCTTTTTCCTTGGTGGTTTGCCTGCGATTGCGGTGGCGTACATGGGCGATGAATTTTCGCGGAAAGCCGTGGTGCTGGCAGTTGGGGTTTACATTAGCGCGAATAGCCTCGGCGGGGTGGGTGGGCGCATGATTGGTGGTTTCGTCGGTGAACATTACGGCTGGGAGGCAGTATTTGGCGTAATGGGGGGAATCAGTGCGGTATTGCTGGTCATTTTCGCCTATTTACTGCCTGATTCGCGGCATTTCCAGCCTAAACCTTTGCACCCTCGCCACATTGCGCAGGATATGCAGGGGCATTTACGTAATCCGGTATTGTTGGCGGCGTATTTTATTGCGTTTGGTAACTTTATGATTTTCCTCAATCAATACAGTTACATCACGTTTGTATTGGCAGAGCCGCCTTACCATTTGTCGCCGCACGCGCTGGGAATGTTGTTTCTCACCTATTTGGGTGGAACGGTGACAGCCGCACTGTCTGGGCGGGTTACGCAATACCTGCTTGCACCTGTGGGCATGGCATTGGGCGTATTGGCTTTAATGCTGGGTTCGTTACTTACCTTAGTCCCTGATTTGCGGGTGATTGTGCTGGGGTTTTTAGTGAATAGTTTTGGTTTCTTTTTTACCCATTCGTTAGCCAGCAGTTGGGTTAGTCACCATGCGTTAAAGGCGCGTGCCAGTGCTTCTTCGCTTTACCTTGTGTTTTATTATTTGGGGGCGAGTGTTGGCGGGTTCTGGCTGTCACCGTTTTGGCATTGGCAAGGTTGGTGGGGGGTAATCGTGGGGTCTTGGCTGGTTTACGCGCTAACTTTTGCCTGCTGTGTGTGGTTATGGCGGTGGCAAAAGGTAGAGAAGTGCACAGCTTATGGGTGAAACTAGCTCAACTGGAATGGAGGTGGGTTTGTGTTACTGTTAATCAAAAACGTACTGGATGGAGCGCGTTTGCGTGAAGTGCAGGCATTGCTGGCAAGTGCCGAATTTGTCGATGGGCGTTATTCGGCGGGAATGGAAGCGGCTAAAGTGAAGCACAATCAAGAGCTTTCGCCACAAAATCCGTTGCAGCGTCGGTTGAATGCTTTGGTGATGACTCCGTTGGTGCAACACCCGCAGTACCAAGCGGCAGTGTTACCGTTGCGGGTCGCTAGCGCGTTTTATGCGCGGTATTTGTCCGGCATGACTTACGGCTTTCATGTGGATGACCCCGTAATGGGACCGATGGCGGGGCGGTATCGTACTGATGTTTCGACCACGGTTTTCCTCAATGACGATTATGAGGGCGGGGAGTTGATTATTCGTACTACTTATGGGGAGCAAAAAATTCGAGGCGCAGCGGGTGATGCAGTTGTTTATGATTCGGGAAGTTGGCATAAAGTCGCAGAAGTCACCCGTGGCGAACGTTTAGTCGCTGTTACTTGGGCACAAAGTCTGGTAAAAGACCCGCTGCAACGCGAGTTGCTCTACCAATTAGCGCAAGCGCGGGATGGTGTGCTAGAAAAATTACCGCAATCGGCAGAAGCGGCTAATATTAGTACGGTGCATATTAACCTGTTGCGCATGTGGAGCGATGTATAAGCGTGCAGCTAACCACTTGGCAGGTAAAACCTTTTTCTTGTCGCGGTTTTTCTTGCAGAAAATCGGGTTAATGCAAAAACTGAAACGGAATATTTTGGTAATCAGGCGTAGCAAGGAGTTGACGTAATGGCGCGGTTGGTGGTTAAGCGGACACCGTGGTGGGTATCACAAAAGAAGCTATTGTTTGTGTGGTTGCCGTTAGCAAGCCTGCAAGCAGCAACCTTGGCTGGATTTGGCTACTTTTACCATCGTATTGATAATTTGGAAGAACAAACGAACGAAACAAATAAGCAAACAGCCGCTTTTAACGGCGATAGCTTACCCCTGCATACGATTACGACTCCAGAAGCGGTAGTTGCCCCTGTTCCACCGATTCCTGCTGCACCAGAACGCGATGTGCCTGATTTGCATTCAACACTTTTAGCCTCGGTAAACCCAGCCACTGCACCTAATATCGCGCCGCAAACCCCACCTAAAATCGAAGTAACCTATTATCAAGTAAAGCCCACTCCTGCATCCCCCGAACCTGTTGCGAAGCCAACCCCGCCTGCTCCTAAATCCGTGGTGGCGGAAAAAACCGTGGAAAAGAAGTCTGTTCCAGCCCCCGAACCTACGGTGAAAGACAAGCCTAAGCCAGAGGTGAAAAAAGTTGTTCCTGTCCCTGAACCCACGCCGCCAGCCGCAAAGGTTAAGGCTAAGGAAGCGGCACGTACTGCACAGGCAAACCGTGAAGGTTTACACGTTTTGATAAAAACAGAGCCGAAAGCGGCTGACCCGTTGCCTTCACAAGTGGATAGTGTGTGGGTGTATTTAGGCGAGTTGCGTAATTATGGTTGGTATGATCAGAAATTACACATTTCGCCCAGCAGCGGTTTACCCGAAATTGGGCGGGTGTATCAAACGCAATTTATTCCTAATGTGTATAGCTCACCTTACGGGCGGCAATTGGCGGGTGGTTTCCACCTAGGGGAAAGTGTGCTGATTCACGATGTCCGGCGGGGGCGTAATGATGATGTGTGGGCGTTAGTTTCCGCGCAGTAATAGCAAAATGCCGCCCAACTGGAGCGGCGGGTGCTTTTTTTGTGATAACCTATTTCCAGAAATTAGCTTCTTGGGAGGCGATTTCGCGTACTTCGGCGGCAAGTTCTTGGTAGCGTTCGCGGTATGCTTTCCATTCGCCGACGTAGTAGTCTTCTGCGTTAAATTTGCCTGATTGTTCGTGCGCAATGAATTGCTTTTGCATTTCCAGCATTTCGCTAATCAGCTCTTGTTTTCTGCTCATATCCGCGACCTCTTAAATAACATACAACCTGTTTGTCAGCATAAACGTAACCCGTGGGTGGGGGAAATACCCCCTTTCGGGTAGGTTTTGGCGTACTGCATGGCAGCGGTTAAGTGTTGCTGGAAAGTGTTTTGATGCTTTTGTGCGGGAGGAATAAACCACAGCCGAATTTACGCCCTTCCCCCAAACCGTATTGTTGCAAATGGATGGAGGCATCCTGTTCCAAATCTGCCAGCATTAAATGGCGGGTGTGCAATGTACCTTGTGTTGTAGCAAGTGTATGGGTTTTACCACACAGCATTTTTTTGATTTTGCAGTGGGCAACTTGCAGGATGGCGTTTGCCATGCGCTGTAAAAAGGCTTGTTCATTTTCGGCGGTGTGTGATAGCACGTAACGTGCAAATAGGGTGGAGGTTGGGGTGAAGGTTTTCAGTTTTGCTTCACCTACACGCATTGTTTCATCGGCAATCGCCAGTGTTTTACCCACGAGCTGTTGTGCATCCGTAAGGCGGTGTTTGGGCAGTCGTAAACTTAAACGGGTACGGCGCGACGGTAGCAGAAATTGTTGCGTGGGGTCATCGGGGCGTTCCCAACCGTTACCGCTTTCGGCGACATGAATGGTATGGATTCCCGCCAAAGGTTCATCTGCTAGCCACGGTAACGCGCCGACAACGGCTTGCGATAACGCCCACGCATGGTCGATGGGGAGTTTTTTGCACTGAATGGCAAAACTTACGTCCAGTACCGCGTCCGGTACTGCAATGGGGAGGGTTTTATCTTCGTCTTCCTGCCAAAACATAGTTACCTCTGGGTATTTGCCGTTTTAACACGTTCATAAAAACGCCCACGGTACAACAGGCGTTTTTGTGCGGGGTCATCACTGTCAGTAAAGGCACTGCGGCAATGCAAAATGTTATTGCAGACCAAACCTTCCCCTGCTTGCAAGGTGTAATGCAGTTTGTATGGCGAAGCGTGTTGCCATACCTCCAGCAAAAAAGCGGCTGCCTCGCGGGTAAGCGGGTCATCACGCCAGTGTACATGCCGTTGCCGCGCCGAATATCGCATGTGTAACTGCCCTTGTGCCGTCACGCTAAACACTGCTCCACTGCTTGCTGCCCGAATCACTTCCCCATTTAATACATTATCTGGAATGGTCAATGCTTGTGGATGCATCAATGCGTGGATGTAAGCAGGGTTCGCATCGCGTAGCAAAATGTAAGCGATTTCGTGATCCATTAACCAGCTTTCCCCGCCCGTGTGGGCAGGTTGCGCACAATGCAGCAACATGGCGTGAATCTGCTTTTCTGGTAGGTTGTAATAGCCATCCGTATGCCAACTCAGCGATTTATTGGTATAGGGAATGTAATCGTGCTGCCCGTGATGTGCGGTAACGTGCAACGCGGTCAAACCGTCTTCATCCGCACACAAATTACTGTCTAAATGCACCAAGCCCAACTGTTTCCCCAAGGAATGTACCGCCTGTTTATCCCCTCCCGTTGCGTGTGTAAAGCGGTACAAGGCAAAGTTGTATTGTTGGCAAGTGGTTTGCAAGCGCGTGATTTCCGATGCTTGCGGGTTGGCAGGGTCTGCAATGTCGGTAAACAGTTCGGTAAGGCGCAAAGGGTAGGCAGCAAGTTTCCGCGCTCGCCATTGTTGGTAATGCACTAAGTCATTCATCGCAAAGGGGGAACTCATCGCGCTTGAACCTCGCTTACGGTTAGCAATGCATTTATCCGTTAGTCATATTAAAAAATCAGAATATGCGAGTATACTGCTAAAAGTGACTGGGTTTAGGTGTGGTTTTATGCCTATCTCCTTGGAGATACTCCCATTTTCAGACAACCCCCCAAGGGTAAGATTCTACGCAACGGGGCAGGGGCATACACTTAAGCGCATTCGTAAGTTAGGAGGAAGGTATGGCAACGAAACATTATCCAACGCCAATGCTGGATGTGCTGGAGGAAGGCCCGTGGCCTAGCTTTATCAGTGGTTTTAAGAAATTGCGTGATGAGCACCCTGATGAGCGCATCCGTAATACCATCAATGGTTTGTTAGGGCAGTTGGAACACTCCTACGAAACCCGCATGGGCTACTGGAAAGGCGGGACGATTTCTGTTTTTGGTTACGGCGGGGGCATTATTCCGCGCTTTTCAGAAGTCGGGCACATGTTCCCTGAGTCCAAAGAATTCCATACCTTGCGTGTACAACCGCCTGCGGGCAACTATTACACCACTTCCATGTTGCGCCAATTAGCTGACAGTTGGGAAAAGTGGGGTTCTGGTTTGCAAACCTTCCACGGTCAAACTGGCAATATCATGTTCATCGGGGCGAACAGTGTTAACTACCAACACTTTTTCGATGAAGTAAACGAATACGGGTGGGATTTGGGTGGTGCAGGACCTTGCGTGCGTACAGGTATGTCGTGCGTGGGTTCAGCGCGTTGTGAAATGTCCAACTGCAATGAACATTCCATTCACCGCCGTTTGCTGAATAACTTTACCGATGATGTGCATCGTCCTGCCTTACCTTACAAATTCAAGTTTAAAGTTTCCGGTTGCCCGAATGATTGCATGAACTCGATTGAACGGTCGGACTTCGCCATTATTGGGACATGGCGCGATGACCTGAAAATCGACCAAGCAGCAGTACAAGAAATGATCATGAAAAAAGCTGCTGAAATCGGTAAAGCAGGTGATCGCAGCGCGGGTCGTCAATACATGTTTGACAACGTTATTAGCCGTTGCCCAACCAATGCCATTACCTTAAATGACGACGATACCTTCACGGTGGACAATAGCAACTGCGTGCGCTGTATGCATTGCCTCAACGTAATGCCTAAAGCCTTACAAGTAGGCGATGATAAAGGCGTAACGATTCTGATTGGGGGGAAACGTACCCTGAAAATCGGCGACTTAATGGGGATAGTCGTTGTGCCTTTCATGAAGTTGGATACCGAGGAAGATTACGAACGTTTGGTGGAAATGGCTGCCAGCATTATTGATTTCTGGGCAGAAAATGGTCTGGAACACGAACGTTGTGGCGAAATGATTGAGCGCATTGGTTTGGTGAATTTCTTGGAAGGGGTAGGTATTGATCCAGACCCGAACATGATTAAACAGCCGCGTAACGTCTCTTACGTGCGTACCGACGGTTGGGATGAAGCAGCGGAAGCCTGGTTCAATCGCAAACGTAATGAGAAGATGGTTTAGCTAGATTTTTGGGAGATTAGTTCATGGCAGCCGAAATGCGCGAACCTATTGAGTCTGGATGCCCAGACGGTTTCCAATACATGCACCCGGTAATGCGCCGCAACTACGGTTTGTGGGCGTATCACGAAGACCCACGCCCCGGCGTATTAGTCCACGTTTCCAAAACGGGCGAAAAAGTGTGGACAGTACGTGCAGGCACACAACGTATTCTCGATGTCTTTACCTTGCGTAAACTGATGGACATCGGCGATCAATTTGGTGAAGGCTATGTACGTTTCACCATTCGTTCCAATATTGAATTCATGGTGGCGGATGAAGCGAAAGTCGCGCCACTGGTTAACGCGCTGGAAACAGCAGGTTTCCCTGTGGGGGGAACGCGCAACTCCGTCACAACCTTGTCGCATACGCAAGGTTGGTTACACTGCGACATTCCGGGGACGGATGCTTCCGGCGTGGTAAAAGCGATGATGGATGAATTGATCGATGAGTTCAAAGGCTGGAATATGCCGAACCGCGTCCACATTACGACCTCTTGCTGCCAGATCAACTGCGGTGGGCAAGGTGACATTGCGATTAATGTCCAACACACCAAACCGCCGAAAATTAACCACGCGCTGGTGGGTAATATTTGTGAGCGTCCGTCAGTGGTTGCGCGTTGCCCTGTCGCGGCGATTCGTCCGGCAATGGTGGATGGTAAACCGTCGCTGGAAGTGGATGAGAAAAAATGTATCTGTTGCGGCGCGTGTTACCCGCCTTGCCCCCCCATGCAAATCAATGACCACCAAGCAACACAGTTAGCGATTTGGATTGGTGGCAATCACTCCAATGCGCGGGGTAAACCGACTTTCCAACGTTTAGTCGCAGCGGGTATCCCGAATAACCCACCGCGTTGGCCAGAAGCAACCGCTATCGTGAAAAAAATCTTGCAGTGTTACAAAGAAGGGGCGAAAGATTGGGAACGCATCAACGAATGGGTTGAGCGTATCGGTTGGCCGCGTTTCTTTGAAGTAACGGGTTTACCTTTCACCAAGTACCACATCGACAACTGGCGTGGTGCGCGGAGCAACCTCAATTCCTCAACGCATATCCGCTTCTAATCACAGCGGAACTAAGGAAAAGACGGAATGAAATACACAATTCTGGTGAATGAAGGTCCTTATCAGCATCAATCGGCGGATTCCGCCTTGCAATTTGTGCGTGCTGCGTTGGAAAAAGGGCATGAAATTTTCCGCGTGTTCTTCTACCACGATGGCGTGAACAACGGTACGCGCTTGACTGTTCCGCCCTCGGATGACCGTTTACTGCAAAAAAGTTGGACAGAGTTGGCAGAAAAACACGGTTTGGATTTGGTCATCTGCATTGCAGCGGCACAACGTCGTGGCATCATGGATGCGGACGAAGCCAAACGCCAAGGTTTGGATGCCAACAACATTGCTCCCGGTTTCCGCATTTCGGGCTTGGGGCAGTTGGTTGAAGGCGGTATTCAGTCAGACCGTTTGATCGTGTTTGGTGATTAAGGAGGGGCTGCAATGACGACCAAAAACTTTTTATTTGTAAACCGAAAAGCTCCTTACGGCACGATTTACGCTTTAGAATCATTGGAAGTAGTGCTGATTTCGGCGGCATTTGAGCAAAACGTCAGTTTGGCATTCATTGACGATGGTGTTTACCAAATCACCAAAGGGCAAAACAGTAAAGGCATCGGCATGAAAAACTTTTCACCGACCTACCGTGCCTTGGGGGATTACGACATTACCAAGTTGTACGTTTCGACGGAAGCGTTAGCCGAGCGTGGTTTGACTCCCGATGATTTGATGGAATTAACCTACGAAGACGCGGATGATGATTACGCCGAAAAGCCTTCCATTATTCTGGTGGATCGCGCACAAATGGCAGCAATGATGGCTGAGCAAGACGTAATCTTGAGTTTCTAAACGGAGGATTTGAAATGACCATGTTACATATTGTGAACAAGTCTCCGTTTGAACGTGTGGCTTTCGCAAGTTGCCTTGCTCATGCCCAAGCGGGTGATGCGGTATTAATGATTGAAGATGCGGTAGTGGGTGCGGTCGAGGGGACGCGCTTTTCTGCTACAGTAAAAGCGGCAATGGAAAATAAAACAGTCTATGCGCTGGGTGCAGACCTTGCTGCGCGTGGTTTAGACGGCAAAGTGATTGAGGGTGTGGTAATCGTCGATTATGCAGGTTTTGTGGATTTGACGGTTGCACATGAGCGTACTCAAAGCTGGTTATAAGTTTTAAATATTTAATAGGAGAGCAAGCATGGCACTTGAAGTCGGTGGTAAATCTATCGCGTTGGATGAAGAAGGCTATCTGGAAAACTTAAGTGACTGGAGTCCAGAAGTCGCTGAAGCACTGGCAACGGCTGAAGATGTTAGTTTGAGCAGCGAGCATTGGGAAATTTTGAACTTCCTGCGTGAATATTACGAAGAATACCAAATCGCGCCAGCCGTGCGGGTACTGACCAAAGCTGTCGGGAAACGTTTAGGGGCAGAAAAAGGCAACTCAAAATACCTGTACAGCCTGTTCCCGTATGGTCCTGGTAAGCAAGCGTGCAAATATGCAGGTCTGCCAAAACCAACGGGTTGCGTGTAAGAACCGTTTGTTGAGGATAGCTCCGGTACGCGGAGCGTCTTCCAAAATAGTGTTTCCCTTTCCCCCACTTTAACCTTTCCTGCACGGGGGAATAAGTGAAAAGCCTGTTTAGCCCTTCTCCTCCTTGTGGGGAAAGGGGCAGGGTGAGTTACGCTTAAAAAAACAGTATTTTGGAAGAGAGAAGTTTGGCTTGAGGAGTACGCCGTGCTATTCGTAAGTATCCTTTACGGGCTGTTATTTTGGGCGGCAACACTGATTTTGCTGGGCGGTGTTGCGTTTAAAGTGCGGCAATACTGGAACACCCCCGCCCCGCTGAAAATTCCGACAACACCTGCGCCGATTACGCCGCGTGGTGTGGTGTGGCGTATGTTTCGGGAGGTGGTGTTTTTCCACAGCCTATTTCGCTCGAATAAACCTTTGTGGTTATTCGCCTTCTTGTTTCACACCTCGTTGTGGCTGGTGTTGTTACGGCATACGCGCTATTTCATGGGCATGAATGATTTGCTGGTATTTATCCAACCCTTTGGGCGTTACGCAGGGTTTACACTGGTATTGGGTTTGGCGGGGTTAGCGGCAAGACGGTTACTGATTGAGCGGGTGCGTTATATTTCTGCACCGTCGGATCATTTGCTTTTGGTGTTACTGATGGCGATTGGTGCAAGCGGTTTGTTGATGAGTTTTGTGACGCATACCGATGTGGTGCAAGTGAAAGCCTTTTTCGCGGGATTGCTGACTTTGGGCTTTTTTAGTGCGCAAGGTGGGTTGCCTGCTGACCCGATTGTATTGCTGCATTTATTGTTGGTGGCGGGGTTGATGGTTATTTTCCCCATTAGTAAGTTGCTGCATGCACCGGGTATTTTCTTTAGCCCGACGCGCAACCAAGTGGATAATCCGCGTGAAAAACGCCATATCGCGGCATGGGCATTGGCATTGGAGCGTCAAGGTAAGCTGTACCTTGATGAGCTTAAAAAGTAAGCGTGTAACGGTAGTTGAGTAAAGAGGTAAGCATCGTGGCGGATTACGCAGTCCCGACATTAACTGGCGAAGGTTACACCGAAGTTCCGGCGATCCGTGACGGGGCGATGCAGGGAAATGGTCCTTTTATTGCGAAACCCGATTTCCAAAAAGCCTTGCATTTTCCGGCGGATTTCGAGGCAGCGGGGGCGTTAGTCCCGAATTGGAAAGAACGCGCTTTGGAAAAAATGGCGGATTTGAAAAGCCGTTACCGTTCCTTGCAATTGTATTTAGATATTTGCGTTAAGTGCGGCGCGTGTACGGATAAATGCCATTATTTTCTCGGTACGGCTGACCCGAAAAACATGCCCGTCGCACGGCAGGATTTAATGCGTAAGGTTTACCGCCGTTATTTTACGTTTGCGGGTAAACATTTCCCCAAGCTAGTGGGGGCGGTTGACCTGACCGAAGAGGTATTGAAGGACTGGTATAACTATTACCACCAATGTTCGCAATGCCGCCGCTGTTCGGTGTTTTGCCCGTATGGGATTGATACCGCCGAAATTTCAATGGCAGCGCGGGAAATTCTCGATCATGTGGGTTACGGGCAGAAATACTGTAATGAAATCATCGGTAAAGTGTTCAAAATCGGTAATAACCTTGGTTTGCCAGCACCTGCGTTACTCGACACCGTAGAGGGTTTGGAAGAGGACGTGGAAGCCGATACGGGGATTAAAGTGCGCTTCCCGCTGGATGAGGAAAACGTCGAAGTGTTGTTGGTAACACCTTCCGCCGATTTTTTCGCTGAGCCACACATTGATGGTTTGATTGGTTATGCCAAAGTTTTCCACGAAACGGGCACGACTTGGACGCTGAGTACCACCGCTTCGGAGGCAGGTAATTTCGGCATGTTTATCGGCTCTTACGAAACCATGCGGCGGGTGGCATTGCGGATTCGGGAGGCTGCAATCAAGCATAAAGTGCAACGCATTGTGTTTGGCGAATGTGGGCACGCTTGGCGGGTGGCTTACAGTTTCCTCAATACCTTGGCGGGGCCCTTTGATTTCTTGGATCAGCGTTACCCTGTGCCACAACATATTTTGGAATTTACTTGGAGTCAGATTCAAGCGGGTAAGTTGGTGCTGGATAAAACCGCGAACGATGACAAGGTATTGACGTTTCATGATTCGTGTAACGTAGCACGCGGTAGCCGTATGGGGGATGCTCCCGGTGGGCAGTTTACGATTCCGCGCCACGTTATTCGGGCGGTGTGTAACCATTTCGTGGATATGCCTGCTGACACCATTCACGATGCAACGTTTTGTTGTGGCGGTGGGGGCGGTTTGTTGACCGATGATTTGATGGAAATCCGTGTAAAAGGTGCGCAACCGCGTGCGGAAGCCCTCAAGCATGTTACGACGCATAACGGCGTGACCCACATGGCGGCGATTTGCGCTATCTGTAAATCCCAGTTTACCAAGGTATTGCCGTATTACGGTTTCACGATGGATCAAATCGTCAGCGTCCACCAGTTGGTCAGTAACGCGATTGTATTACAACGGCAGGAGTCGGTTCAGGCACGCCCTGATGAAGAGGAGGACGAGGACGACGACGCATAGTTCGTCCTTGGCTGTAAAACGCATTAAACAGTGAGTAATCCGGTTGATGTTACCGGAGTTTCCGACAGGAGAGAGGCATGGCAACCGCAGCGCATGATAGTAAGCTCAAGGGCAAGGGTCACACATTCCGCCGTTTTAAAGACGGTGATAATGAATGGGGAAGTATGCACGACAGTATTTTTGTCGCGGATACTTCGCACAAATGCCCCACTTATATTCATAAAACCCCGCCTTGCCAAGGGAGTTGCCCCTCCGGTGAAGACATTCGTGGTTGGCTGCAAATCGTGCGTGGGATCGAAAAGCCACCCGTAGGCATGACCATGCAGGAATACGCTTTCCAACGTTCCACGACGGCGAATCCGTTTCCTTCCATGATGGGGCGTGTTTGCCCCGCGCCGTGCCAAACGGGTTGTAACCGTAACGCGGTTGATGATTTCGTTGGCATTAATGCGGTGGAGCAATACATCGGGGATACCGCGATTGCCAATGGCTATCAGTTTACCGCGCCTGCGCAATTAAGCGGGAAAAAAGTCGCTATTATTGGCGGCGGTCCGGCGGGGATGGCGGCAGCGTATCAATTGCGTCGTCTCGGTCATGCAGCAACGATTTTTGAGCAACACCCGGAATTGGGCGGCATGATGCGTTACGGGATTCCGGGGTATCGTGTCCCGCGTGACAAACTGGGTGCTGAAATTCAGCGCATTATCGACATGGGCGGGATCGAAGTGCGTTGCAATACCAAAATCGGGACGGACGTAAGCGTCGCGCAATTGGAAACCGATTACGATGCAATTTTGTGGACAGTGGGTTGCTGGAATGGGCGCGGTTTGTTTGTGGAAAACTGGGCAGAAACGCCCAACTGCATTTCCGCCGTCGATTTCTTGGAAGCCTTCAACAAAGGCACGATGAAATACACCGCCCCGCGCATTGTGTGTGTGGGCGGCGGTGATACCTCGATTGACGTGGTATCGGTTTCACGCCGGATTGGCACAATAGCCGATTACGCCGAAAACCCCGAAGACGCAGCCACCAGCCAATTAGTTCACGGCGACGTGGGGGAAAAACTCCCTGCTACCGTTACCCTGACAACCTTGTTCCCGCTGAATAAAATGACCGCAGCGGAACACGAAGTGCAAGACGCACTGAAAGAAGGTGTCACCATTTTGACGGAAGTTATGCCTAAAGCCTTGGTGTTGGATGCAACGGGTCGCGCAATTGGGCTGAAATTGGTTGAATGCGTGATTAAAAATAATGTGCCGTATGAGAAAGAAGGTGGTGCGGAAACGATTGTCGAAGCGGATTTAATCGTTTCTGCGATTGGTCAGTTTGGCAAGTTGGACGGTTTAGATGGCTTAAACAATGGGCGTAATCAAATCGAAGCCGATGGCACATTCCGCGTTAAAGGTAAGGAAAAGCACTTTGCCGCAGGCGATATTATCCGCCCACATTTGCTGACTACCGCGATTGGGCAGGCTTCCGTTGCGGCGCAAACCATTAACCAATTCCTCAACGGCGAGGAAATCAAAAAACGCCCGAAAGTGGACAAACACCATTTCGATTTACTGCAAAAATTACACGAAGTTGGGTTGCAACCCGCCAGTTTTGAAACAACGAAAGCGGAAGACTTGCGCGGTACGGCAGAGGCGGCTTTTGCGGTGCATAACTACGATGACCGTGCTAAAAACGTTGTGGTTGGGGCGAAAGAGTTGTTTTTGGGGCATTTTCCTGCCATTGCACGCAACTTGCGTAGCGAAGATGTACCAACCGCAGAGGCAGTTTTAGGGCATTTTACCGAACGCATGAATGCTTTGGCAGAAGTCGAAGCAATCGGTGAGGCGAAACGTTGCATGAGTTGCGGAATGTGTTTCGAGTGCGATAACTGCGTGATTTATTGCCCACAAGACGCGGTTTACCGTGTGCCGAAAAAGCAGGCGACTTTGGGGCGTTACGTGGCAACCGATTATTCGCGTTGCATTGGGTGTCACATTTGTTCCGACGTTTGCCCGACGGGTTATATCGAAATGGGCTTGGGTGAGTAATGTACCCTTGCTGCGTGTGCAAGCACGATAGGACTCCGCATGACTAGCAAGATTTCAACAGTATTTTGGGCGGCAGTGTTAGCTATGCTAACGCTGTTGGTTGGGTGTGATTCCGCTCCGCGTGAGGCTGATCTCAACCTTGCCACTGCCAAACAAAAAGCACAGCAATGTGTTGAACCAACGAATGTTATCCGTTCCCAGCACATGGCAATGCTTATGCACCAGCGCGATGCAACGGTGTTGGAAGGCATTCGTACCAAGCAACACAGTTTACAAGAATGCGTCAATTGTCACGTTGCCCCGACCAAGCAAGACGGTACGCCACTGCATTACGGCGATAAAGAACATTTTTGTACCACTTGCCATGTGGCAGTGGGGCAAAAGATTGATTGCTTCCAGTGCCATGCGGATCGTCCGCAACTGACAACAGACCCGAATTACCAGCACCCTGTTGGCAATGCAGCAGCGCATCATTTTACCCAAGGTGTGTCAGGGGCAGGTGTACCGACGGCTGTGGATGCCCAAATAGTGGCGCAACCCCAACAAGGAGCGGTGAAATGAAGCAAAACCGTGTTGATGAATACCGTCGGAAATTTCTGTTCGCTTTAGGTGGTTCGGCTGCTTTAACGGGGGTTGCGGGATTGGTTTTGCGTCAAGCCTACGCAGGCGGCGAAGTCAGTGCCAAACCCGCCGAACAATCCGTCAGTGCAGGTAAACGCTGGGGAATGCTGATTGACGTGACCAAACTCACCGATGGTGGTGCGGCAATGGTTGCTGCGTGTAAGCAAGAGCACGGTTGGGGGAATGAATCACTTTCCGCCGCTACGCAACAAGCGCACTGGGCGCGGGTGGTAAACGTAACTGACAAGCAAACCCAACACAGTTTCAGCCTGCCTGTGATGTGCCAACATTGCGCCCAACCGCCGTGTGTGGATGTATGTCCGACGGGGGCTTCCATGCAGCGAGCGGACGGTATTGTGCAAGTAAACAAACATATTTGTATTGGGTGTCGTTATTGCATGATGGCTTGCCCGTACAAAGCACGGAGTTTCGTGCACGAAACCTTGACCGATCAGCGTCCGTATTCGCCGCGAGGTATGGGTACGGTGGAATCGTGCAACTTGTGCGTCCATCGCATTGATGCAGGCAGATTACCCGCGTGTGTGGAAGCTGCACCGGATGCCGTCATTTTTGGCGATATGAACGACCCCAATAGCACTCTCAGCAAAGCCTTGCAAGCGATGGGCGGTGAGCAAATCCGTGCTGATCTTAACTTGAATACTGGCGTGCGTTACCACGGCATTTAAAGCAAAGGACGAATACTCATGGCGAGTCAATCCATCGTTTACCGTGAAATCAATGAAAGCAAAGGTTTTTACGCATTGCTGGCGGTATTAGGGGTATTGCTGGCATTTGGTGCAATGGCGTTCTTTCATGTGGAACACCACGGGCATTACGTGACGGGAATGAATAATCAAATCGTGTGGGGTTTGCCGCACGTTTTCGCCATTTTCCTGATTGTGGCGGCATCGGGGGCGTTAAATGTCGGCTCGATTGGAACAGTTTTTGGTAAGCGTGTTTACCAACCAATGGGGCGGTTATCCGCTCTGTTGGCTATTTCTTTGCTAGTAGGCGGTTTGATGGTGCTGGTATTGGATTTGGGGCATCCAGACCGCTTGATTGTTGCCATGACGCATTACAATTTCAAATCGATTTTTGCGTGGAATATCTTGTTGTATAACGGTTTTCTTGCCTTAGCAGCCCTGTATATCTGGACAATGATGGATCGTAAGCTCAAGCCGTTTTACCCCGTAGCAGGGGTAGCGGCGTTTGTGTGGCGTTTGATCTTAACCACGGGGACAGGCTCGATTTTCGGGTTTTTAGTTTCGCGGGAATTTTATAATTCTGCGGTTATGGCTCCGTTGTTTATTGTTATGTCGTTTGTGTTTGGTTTGGCGGTGTTCATTTTGGTGCTGCATTTTACTTACCGCTGGACGCAACGCGAGTTAGGTAATTCCATGATGCAACGCTTACGCTATTTATTGGCGGTATTCATTGGCGGGGTGTTGTTGTTAGAAGCAGCACGTCATTTGACAGGCTTATACAGTGCGCAACGGGCTGGAGTGGAACACTTTATCCTGTTTAATGGTGGTATTTATACTACTTTATTCTGGGTTGGACAGATTGTCTTGGGTAGTCTTGCGCCGCTGTCATTGATTTTCTGCCGTCAATTGCAACAAAGCCGTAACGCACTATTACTGGCAGCGGCATTGGCAATCGTTGGCGGGTTTGCGCAGTTGTATGTGATTTTGGTTGGAGGGCAGGCGTACCCGCTAAACCTGTTCCCTGCTGCGGAAGTTTCCAGTGACTATTTTGATGGCACTGTGAATGCCTACGTGCCGAGTGTGTGGGAATTCCTGCTGGGCGTAGGTGGTGTGGCACTCGCGTTGGTTATGGTAACAATTGGTGTGAAAGTGCTACGGTTCTTACCCGAATCGCTGGCGGATGCGGTGCTTGACCCGCACCACCACAAGTAAGGTATATGAACCCGATGAAACCGACTTCGTGTCGGTTTTTTCGTTTATTGTTCCGGTAAATCGCGTGCGTAGGCGAGTAATGCCGTTTCCATGCGTTCAAAGGCTTCCGGTTTCGGGGTAGCATTGGGGAAACTTTGGTAAGTAATGTGTTTTTCGATACCCCCCATGTGAATTTCCAAGCGTTGGGCGTAATAGCGTTGGTCTTTTTTCGCTCCACCTAATGTATCTGCGTCAATATCAAAGATTTTGCTTTCACCAACAACGGCGTACAGGTTATCGACATCTTCGTTAGCCAGTTTCGTGCTGCGCGTTTTGAGGTCGCTGTCTGCCCAACAAGGGCGGCTTTGTACCCATTGCGCACAACGGTTGTCGTGATCAACGAATGTGGTGTAGGTGAGGATGCTGTGTTCGAGTTTAATATCGGTGTAACTGGTTTCGGTGTCGCTGTGGTAATGCAGAAATAAAGTATTGTCGTCAGACATATCCGGCACTAATTTCACCGCAGGTTTTTCCGGTGTGGCAGGTGGTTTGGGTTCAAGTTTTGGTAAGGTTACTGCTGCGGAAGGGGGCGGATTAATGGTGGGGGTAACGGGTACAGGTGCTGGTGCGGGAGGGACTGGTGGTTTTTCTTCCGTTTGTTTATCACCACAGCCCGTCACCGTACACAGTAAACTGCACAGCAAAACATTCGGCAGACAACGTGTCGCATTCATGGAGGTTTGATGCCCTTGTTAAAACACAGCGGCAGATACACACTGCCCCTGTGAGGTATGTTAGCTGTTAGCAAATTTAATGAGCTGTTCCACAATCGCCGCGAGGGGTGCGCCGTCGGTTTTGGAAGATTGTGGGGCAGCAATTTGCCACGTTTTGGGGACAGGTGTGCCTAATTGCCATGCACCTGTGGCTAGGTGGTCATAGCGGGTAGTTGCTCGTGTCCCTTTGGGCGGAGTCCACAGAAAATCGGGGTGATTATTGGTGTACCATTCACCGCCAATGATTTTTCCGCTGGCATCCAGCTCCACATCATAATGATAGTCAACTTGTTGAATTGCGTCATAACTTGGGTTGTCATCTTTACGGTGCGTTGGGCTGGTTTCAACTACGTAGGCTACACGCATGGCAATGCCAACCATAGAAACCGTGCGTTCACTGCGGAATGCTTTGAATTTATCATGACTGAAAGCCGCTTTACTCACCGTTGCGTTTGCCAACGAATTAACTTGCGTCAGACTTTGTGGGTTGAAATAGCTGTACTCGTAGCCGTATACAGGCTGATTCCATACCTCATAGTCGTAAGTAACGTCCATTACCATGCTACGTTTACTTGCACCGATTTGATTCACTATCGCCAAATGCCACGTACCGGGGTTGGTGTCGAAACATTTGCTGGCAGTTACTCGCCCTGTTACGGGGTCTTTGAGCGGATTTTTATCGTCACAACGCCCACCGATAAAACGTGAAGCACTGCTGACGTTTGCCCATAACAATGAGCCTAGGGCTTTAATATCCGCTGGGTAAAAAGTGAGGGGAACACCGCTAGGGGTAGGGACAGTAACGGCTTTGCGTGGGCGGGGCAGCATGTATGCCGCAGGCGACCAACCGTGGCAAATCCCCATCCACGTTTCTACTGAACCTTTTGCGTCGTAGAAATATTTTCCATCAGACCACATGCGCCGTGTGAGTGTGCCACTCATATCGCCAACGAGTGCGTCGTATTTTTCGGCGGGTGACAGGCGATCAATAGCGGCGGCATTACCCGTTTTTAATATATCCAGTGGGGAATGGCTGCGGATGTAGTCAAAGTTGGCTTTCCAATCTTCTGATGCAGGGAAATTCGGGTCGGCGTAACGCGCCCCAATAATGCCTTTGTAGATGCCCCAATAATCATCCGACCACGGTGATTCGGCGAGATTGGCTTTGCGTAAGCCTGCCGTTTCCATGCTGTTTAAATTGTTATGGGTAAATTGGTCAACGAGATTTTCTGCTTTATCGTGAGCTTCATAAGCGGCGCGATCATCCACCGCTTCCATGCGGTAAACGCGGCGGCGTAAGTGATCACGGGCATCAATGAATTGCTGGGCGGCAATGGCATCGGTAGAGAAAACGCTATTCCCCGCAATTGGATTTCCTGCCGCATCTAATTTTTGCGGAATGCGATCCATAATAAGGGCGGGGTTATTATCAAACGCCTGCAAGAAATCATTAACTTGTTGCTCAGTTAAACTCATGACGCTCTCCTCATCGCAAGTGTTGCTTGTTGGTGATTTGCCTTTGACTTTAGTTCATTAATGCGGAATCTGCGGCAAGCCCGATGAAAGGTAGCTAAGAGAGGCTGGATTGGTTGCAGACCCATGCCTGCAACCTAGAGGCGGGAATTAAACTTTCGGCATGATAGGGTGTAAGCGTTTCAGCATTTCTTTGAATACTTTTGGGTTGGCAGCTAATACATCACCCGTTTGCAGGTGTGTATTATTGCCGCGCATATCGCTGATTAAACCGCCCGCTTCTTGAATCAGCAGTACCCCTGCGGCGATGTCCCATTCATGCAGACCGAATTCCCAGAACCCGTCAAACCGCCCACTGGCAACGTAGGCTAAGTCCAACGCAGCAGAACCCATGCGGCGCACGCCTGCCGTTTCTGGCAGTAACACTTTCATGGATTGTAAATACAGATCAAGGTTCTGATTGGTGCGGAATGGGATGCCTGTGCCTAACAAGGCATTTTGCAGATTAGTCCGCTCAGAAACCCGAATACGTCGCCCGTTTAAGGTTGCGCCATCACCGCGAGAAGCTGCGAACGTTTCATCACGCAATGGGTCATAAACCACGCCCACCATTAAGCGACCTTTGTGTTTCAAGGCAATGGAGACAGAATATTGAGGAATGCCGTAGAGGAAATTGGTTGTGCCATCCAGTGGATCAATAATCCACTCGTAATCGCTTTCAACCCCTTGTTTTCCGCCTTCTTCGCCAACAAATGCATGGTCTGGGTAAGCGCGTTGTAAGAGGCGCACGACCAAGGTTTCGGCTTCGCGGTCAACTTTGCTCACAAAGTCGTTTTGGGCTTTTTTTTCCACATCTAGCTTATTCACTTGATTGGCGTAATGACGAATAGCTTCGCCAGCCAAGCGCGATGCTTCAATGGCTTTTCTGAGCATGGGGTGCATTTAAGGAACTCCGTTTCGGAACTGGGCTACGGGGGAGCTAGGATAGCACAGTTATGCGCAAGGTGAGAGCGTGTTTTTTTGCTTGTCGGCAGATTACCGCCGCTTACCCTCGAATATTACGCACTTGAATGCAAAGATTTTTTACCTGTATTACTGTTTTGATGAAAAGTTTCATAACAAAAAGCTATGTGAGGAAGAAATAGAATCTAATTGAAATTATCAACTATTCAATTAATGTTAGTAGTGAAAGTAAATCTTTCAGATGGTTAGGTAACGGGGCAAAGGAGATGCCGCCATGAAAAATAGAGCGATTCAAAATATTTTCAGAGGAACAATTATTGTTATTGGTTTGTTGATCAGCGTACCGAGTTTTGCGGTTACGACAGATACTGCCGCACGTCCGAATGTGACGCTCATCGCCACTGTGAATAACGGTCCGGCATTGAGTCCTGTGCGTTGGTCGGTATTTCGGGTTGACAATGGCAGTAGCACCACACCGTTTCGCACCTTTGATCACCGCCATTCGTTGGCAATTGCGCTACCTCCGGGACGTTATCGCGCAGAAGCGAGCATGAACAATATTAGCCGTTCACGGGTGTTTGATGTGAGTAATCGAACTGATAACAGCATCATTGTGGCATTGGATGCGACAAATTAAGTTGCTTTAGGTGAGCTGCAAGCGGCGTTTAGCGCGTCGCGTGCAGTTTGTTTTGTAAACACGTCAAGTAAGCAATTTCATCGGGAGCAGTTTGGTTGCGTTGTGCTAACCAAATGCTTTCCGCTAAACATTCCATCATCTGATGTTCTGCGTCGTGTGCGCCGTATTTTTGCAGCATTTGCTGGTAAAGTGCTTGCATTCCCGTTGGGCGGTTGGTTGCGGCTTGTTCTCGAATCCCAAGGTGCAAACCCATGTGCAGAAATGGGTTCGTATCGCCGTTTTCTGGCAAATAATCACGTTGTACAGCACGCTCTGGGTGTGTCAGTAATGCGTGGTATTCGGGGTGTTCCGCAATGACTTGGGCGACTTGTTGTTCGAGTGCGTCCATCGGCTGTTTTTGTTGGAATTTCTGCCATGCTTGCAGGTAATAGCGGCGCATGGAATCACGGTCGTTGCCAAACATTACGGCGTTTTCTCCTTAAAATCACACAAATCGGCGATGATGCATTGCCCACACTTGGGGTTGCGTGCGACGCATGTATAACGTCCGTGCAGGATTAACCAATGGTGTGCATCCAATAAATATTCACTCGGAACGTGTTTGAGTAAGGCTTTTTCCACCGCCAGTACCGTTTTCCCCGCTGCAATTCCGGTGCGATTGGCTACGCGGAAAATGTGCGTATCCACCGCCATTGTTGGCTGGCGAAATGCCGTATTGAGGATCACATTAGCGGTTTTACGTCCAACACCGGGTAAGGCTTCCAATGCAGCGCGTTGTTGCGGCACAGTCGATTGATGTTGTGCAATTAAAATTGCGCAAGTGGCAATAATGTTTTTCGCCTTACTGTTAAATAGCCCGATGGTTTTGATGTAGGTTTTTAAACCTTCTTCGCCCAAGGCGAAAATACTTTCCGGCGTATTGGCGACGGGGAACAGTTTCGCAGTGGCTTTATTCACGCCCTTGTCGGTGGATTGTGCGGAAAGCATTACTGCAATCAGCAATTCAAACGTGCTGTGGTAAACCAATTCGGTAGTGGGTTCGGGGTTGGCATCGCGTAAGCGGCGGAAGATTGCTTCCCGCGTGGCTTTATTCACGCCGATTCCCCTAATGGTTTGATGACTACCGCAGGTATAACCGTCGTTGGGGTTTTGGCAGCGAGGCGTTTGTCGATGTAATTTTTCAGTGCGACTAAACAACCCAAACCAATGAATGCACCGGGGGGCAGAGCGGCAAGCAATAAGCCTTTGTAATCCGCGCCTAAGCTGAGGGTTAAACCGCGTGCTGCTTCGCCAAACATGAGGTGAGCTTGCGCAAATAATGTGCCGTTACCGATTAATTCACGTAAGCCCCCCAATGTCACTAGGACTAAGGTAAAGCCGATACCCATCATTAAACTGTCGTAACCTGCTTGTAGGGGTGGGTTTTTAAACGCATAGGCTTCCGAACGCCCGATTACAATGCAGTTGGTGACAATGAGCGGGATGAAAATACCCAAAATGGCGTAAAGCTCGTGGAAATAGGCTTTCATCACCATTTCGATCAGCGTGACATTGGCGGCAATGATCATGACAAAGGCAGGGATGCGGATTTCCTCGCGGATGAATCGCCGCACAATGGAAATGGCTAAATTCGAGGCAACTAAGGCTACCGTGGTGGCAATGCCCAAACCTAACCCATTGACAAAGTTGCTTGTTACTGCCATTAACGGGCATAAACCGAGCAGTTGCACTAAGCCGGGGTTGCTTTTCCACAAGCCATTGAGGGTGATTTCCCGATACACCGACCAATCCAGTTTATTCATGGTGTTGCCTCCTGCTGAAAAAGGGTTGTAAGGTGCTGTTGCGACCACGTTAATACGCCACGAATGGCTTTTACCACCGCACGCGGGGTAATGGTTGCCCCGGTAAATTGGTCGAATTCACCGCCGTCTTTGCGTACCGCCCAGCCGGAAAGCGCTGGATTTTGCAGGGATTTACCCGCGAAACCTAAAATCCAATCGCTTTTTTCCGCTTCGATTTTGTCGCCCAAACCGGGGGTTTCTTTGTGGCTTAATACGCGCACGCCAGCCAAGGTTTGGTCGGCTTTGACTGCTACCACAAGGCGAATTCTGCCGCTGTAACCGTCTGGTGCAGTGACCATGAATAATGCTGCAATGGGTACGCCTTGTTTGCGTGCGCGGTAAACCGTTACCGCATCCGCACTGCCAAATTCACTGGCAGGCAAGACAACTTTATCGGTAAGCAAATCATTATCGTAAGTTTGATGGTCAACCAATGCGTTTAAACGGGTAAGCGTTGCGGCGCGTTCATTGGCATCGATGCGATCCTTGGTGAGGTTGAACATAACCCCTAGGGATAATGCCCCCAATAAGGCAAAGCCTGCTAAGGTTTTACTGGGTTTGATAATGGTTTGCCATAATGCCTTATTCATCCCAACAACCCCCGTTTAGTCCCATACACACGCGGTTGGGTGTAATAATCAATCAATGGCACAGCCATGTTCATAATCAGCACGGAAAAAGCGATACCGTCAGGGTAGCCGCCCCAAGTGCGAATAATGTAAGTAAACGCTCCTATTCCCGCCGCGTAAATCAGTTTACCTTTGGGTGTTGTGCTGGCAGAAACAGGGTCAGTTGCAATAAAGAATGCCCCCAACATGGCTGCACCGCTAAACAAGTGGAATAAGGGGGAAGTATGCGTTTGTGGGTTGATCAGCCAAAACAAGGTTGCCATAAATGCCAAACTGCCAAGTAATGCCGTCGGAATTTGCCAGCTAATGATTTTACGTTGCAGCATCCACAAACCGCCCAACAGCCACGCTAGGCTAATCCATTCCCACGCTTGCCCTGCGATTAAACCGAAATTCCCCTTAGCAAAAATGTCGGTGAGCGTTTTATGCAAGCCCAAATTGACTTTCACGGTATCTAACGGTGTTGCGCCAGAATAAGCATCCCAACCTTGGGTAACACCAAAGAAAACGTGCTGAAGAGCTTGATCTGCTCCAATATGTGCCACACTAAAATGCACAGGCGTGGGCCAGATGGTCATTTGCACAGGGTAAGATACCAGCATTGCTGCATAGCCAATCATGGCAGGGTTAAACGGGTTGTAGCCCAACCCACCGTACAACTGTTTAGCAAGGACAATCGCAAAAATCATGGCTGCTGCAATCAACCACCACGGCGAAAAGGCAGGCATTGCTACTGCGAGTAACCAACCTGTTACTACCGCGCTGTAATCCATGAGAAACGGCTCAAGTGGGCGTTGGCGCAATTTCAGCATGACGGCTTCCAATAAAACCGCAAAGCCAATCGCTAATACCCAGTTGGTTACTAAACCCCAGCCAAAGAACCAAAACAGCAATAACGTGCCGGGAATCAGTGCGTACAATACCTGCTGCATGACCTGACTTACGTCTTGCTTTTCTGTCGCGTAGGTAGTGGTTTTCTTGGTGAAAATCATGTGCTGCTTTCCCCATTGCTGGTCGTTGTATCGGCACTGCTGGCGGCTTGGGCTTTTTTCGCTTTGGCACGTTCTAACGCGGCTTGGATGGCGGCTTTTTTCGCATCGTCCGTGTTGGCTTGGGCTTGCTCTTTGTGCTTGGCGAGTTTTTCCGCTTTTTCGCGTTTGGCACGTTCTAAGCGTTCTAGGTGGAATTCATGCCGTTCGCGTGCCAGTTCCGCCTTTTGTTTGGCTTCGCGTTGGCTGCGGATTTCTGCTTTGGCATAACGGTAATAATCTACCAACGGAATGTGGCTAGGGCAGACGTATTCGCAACAGCCGCATTCAATGCAAGCCGATAAGTGATGCGCTTTGGCTTTGTCGAATTCCTTGGAGCGAGCAAACCAATACAATTGTTGGGGAAGCAAACTGGTTGGGCAAGCATCCGTGCAGCGTCCGCAGCGAATGCACGGCATCGCGGGTTGGGTGCGTTCCAGTTCGTTATTTACCAGCAAGCAGTTCATGGCTTTCACCACGGGAATGGCTAAATCCCCCAAGGTAATTCCCATCATTGGGCCCCCCATACGCCAGCGTTTGGCATTGGCGGTTGTTCCCCCCGCATGTGCAGCGAGGTGGGCGACAGGTGTGCCGAAGGGGGCTTCAATATTGCATGCTTGGGCAATGCCATTGCCTGTTACGGTGACATAGCGATCCAACGACGGTTCACCCAATACAATAGCGCGGTAAATAGCGCGTGCAGTGGCAACGTTGTTACACAAT
The DNA here is from genome assembly GCA_964544775.1 of uncultured Thiothrix sp. Lineage (GTDB taxonomy): Bacteria > Pseudomonadota > Gammaproteobacteria > Thiotrichales > Thiotrichaceae > Thiothrix. The sequence goes on along the minus strand of CAZJDN010000011.1, from coordinate 4,390 downwards.
ACGCCAATGTCTGACGAACGCCCACCTTGCGGCACTTCCTTCCCTGTGAGGATGTAAGTGAGTTGTTTTGCCCCGCCGCTAGGGTAAATGGTGGGTACGGGGACAATGTGAATCCGTGCATCGTTGGCGGCATTCGCGGCGGCTTGCATGGCAGCAATGGCTAGCGGCTTATTGTCTTCGATACCGATTAAGCATTCCTGCGGTTGTACAATGTGCATCATTACTTGCGCACCTGCAATGATTTCGGCGGCTTTTTCGCGCATTAATACATCGTCGCAAGTAATGTAAGGCTCACATTCCGCCCCGTTCAAAATCAGGGTGTTAATGGGTTTGTTGGGACGTACATTGAGTTTGACAGCGGACGGAAATACCGCACCACCCATGCCAACGACCCCTGCCATTTTTACTTGCTGTCGTAAGGTTGCCGCGTCAACTTGTGTGTAATCGGGGTAAGCGGGTAAACGCGCATTGCCCCAATCGTCTTTACCGTCGGGAATTAATACCACGCACAAATCCTGCAACCCAGACGGGTGTGCTACTGGACGTAGTTCAATCGCCGCAATCGTGCCAGAAGTCGAGGCATGTACATGCACACTGTTATTGCTGCGGGCAATGGCTAAGGTTTGCCCTTTGAAAACGTATTCCCCCGCTTGTGCAATCACTTCAGGCTTATCGCCAGCGTGTTGTAACAACGGAATCACCAATTGTGCCGCTAACGGAATTCGTTTACTCGGCGTTTGGGTGGAAACGTCTTTGTGTTCTTCCAGATGCAAGCCGCCGGGATTGCGCCAGAGTTTGCGTAAGGTTTGAATCATGTTGTCACCTTTGCCGCTGGAATGGAGGCATCACTCGGTGTTTGTAGCGTTAAGCGGTAGTGTGGGTAAGGCCATTTCCAATTGCTAGGTTCAACTTTGAGCGGAACAATGGCAATGCAATCCACAGGGCAGGGTGGTAGGCACAATTTACAGCCCGTGCATTCGCTTTCAATGATGGTATGCATGTGTTTGGCTGCGCCCACAATCGCATCAACGGGACAGGCTTGGATGCAAAGGGTACAACCGATGCAAGTGTTTTCATCAATGACCGCTACCAAGGGAACATCGGAGGCTTCACCTGCTTCGGCATCGAGGGGTTTGGCTTCCACACCCAGTAATTCCGCCAGCGATTTGATTACCGCTTCACCACCGGGGGGGCAACGGTTAATGTCCGCTTCGCCTTTTGCCATTGCTTCTGCATACGGGCGGCAGCCAACGAAACCGCATTGCCCACACTGCGTTTGTGGCAAAATGGCATCAATTTTCTCTGCTAACGGGTTGCCTTCCACTTTATAGCGAATCGCAGCATAGCCTAGTAACAGACCAAACGCGGCAGCCATGCCGCAAATAACGAGAATGGCGGCGATCATATTAGGTTTTTACCAAGCCAGAAAAGCCCATAAATGCCAATGCCATTAAGCCAGCAGTTACTAGCCCAATCGCATTGCCCTGAAATACACTCGGCACATCGCCCACGTTAATGCGCTCACGAATGCCCGAAAATAACACCAATACCATTGCAAAACCCAATGCCGCGCCAAAGCCGTACAATGCCGATTCAATGAAATTGTGCGCTTCTTGCACATTCAATAACGCCACGCCCAACACAATGCAGTTGGTGGTAATCAGCGGTAGGTAAATCCCCAACACGTTATACAACACGGGGCTGGTTTTACGGATCACCATTTCAGTAAAGCCCACAATGGTGGCAATCACTAAGATGAAACTGATGGTGCGTAAATATTCCAAACCAAACGGAATCAGCAAATACGCATCTACCAAATAGCTGCTAACCGACGACAAGGTAAGCACGAAAGTCGTGGCTAACCCCATTCCCATTGCGGTTTCGAGTTTGCGCGATACCCCCATGAAGGGGCATAAGCCGAGGAAGTGAGATAACACGAAATTGTTAACCCACACAGTTCCAACAATGATGAGCAAATATTCAGTCATACGGGTAGCTACTTCCCTGACGCGGTTGCGAGGAACGAAAGCGGCGAATTGTGCCACGGATCAAAGTTTATAAACTACAGCAAACGGATTGCCTATGATAATTATCAGAAAGATCGTGTCCCTATTCGCGTTTCTTGGCTAACTGCACTGCCAAATCAATCGCGGCACGTAAACTGCCTGTTTCTGCTTGCCCTGTGCCTGCCAAATGCAAAGCTGTTCCGTGATCAACAGAGGTACGAATAATCGGTAAGCCTAGCGTAATGTTTATCGCTTTACCAAAACCCGCGTGTTTTAACACGGGTAAACCTTGGTCGTGGTACATGGCTAACACTGCATCCGCCCCTTGCAAATTACGTGGGGTAAACAAGGTATCCGCAGGTAACGGGCCGGTTAGGTTCATACCGCGTTGTTGCAGTTGCTGCATAACCGGAATAATCGTATCCAGCTCTTCCGTTCCCAAATGCCCACCTTCGCCTGCGTGCGGGTTTAAACCACACACCAAAATGTGCGGGTTGGGGATAGCAAATTTCTGCTGCAAATCGTGGTGCAAAATTTCCAGCACTTGGGTTAATGATGCGGGGGTGATTGCATCGCTAACTTGGCGCAAGGGTAAATGCGTGGTGGCTAAGGCGACGCGCAATTCGCCTGCGGTCAGCATCATGACGGGTAACGGGGCGTGGGTAAGTGCGGCTAAATATTCCGTATGCCCTGTAAACGGTATCCCCGCCTCATTAATCACGCCTTTGTGTAAGGGGGCGGTGACAATGGCGGCAAATTCCCCGCTTAAACAGCCTGCTGTGGCACGGTCTAGGGTATTTAGCACGTACTGCGCATTGGCGGGGTTTAATACCCCTACTGCTACAGGCGCGGCGCAGTGAATCGGCAATACCAAGATTTCCCCGCCTTGACAGGGCGTGTTTGAAGGGTATTCGCGCAAGGTTACGGGGATGCCTAGCTGTTGCGCTCGTGCAGTTAGCACCGCAGGGTCGGCGAGTACAACCAAATCAACCTCTGCCCACGTTGGTTGTTGCAGCAATTGAAGGATAATGTCACAACCGATCCCCGCAGGTTCTCCGGCTGTAATGGCAATGCGTAAGCGTGAAGTCATGGTTTAATGCAATTGCAGGTTGTTGTCAGAAGGCAGATGGTATTCGATAAATGCACTGCTGCGCACGCTTTGTAACCAGGCTTGGTATTGCTCTTCGGCTTTGCGTTCGGTGAGGAAGCGACGGGCTTTCTTTTGTAAACTTTCGGCGGTACGGTCGTCTTGTTTATGCCCTAGCACTTGTAAAATATGCCAACCGTATTGCGTTTTAAACGGTTTGCTAATGCCATTGTCAGCCGTATTTTGCATGACTTGTTCAAATTCGGACACAGTTTGACCGCTGACAACCCAGCCCAAATCACCGCCTTTCGCTGCGCTGCCGGGGTCATCGGAATTGTGTTGTGCGAGTTGAGAAAAGCTCCCGCCTTTGGCTAATTGCTGGTAAATGTTCTCGATTTTCTCTTTCGCGGCTGCGTCGTTGCGTGTGTCCGTACTGATGAGAATGTGACGGGTACGAAAGGCGGTGGTCGTTTTCTGCTTATTTCCTGCACGTTCCAGCAGTTTCAACAGATGAAAGCCTTTGTCATCCCGAATGACGGGGGAAACTTCGCCAACATTGAGTACCGCAATAGCGCGGGTAAAACTGGCAGGTAACTTTTCGGCGGCTTGCCAACCCAAATTACCGCCATTACTTGCCGCATTGGAATCGGATTCTGTGTGGGCAATTTGGGTGAAATCTTCACCATCAGCAATGCGCTTACGCAGGCTATCGGCTTGTTTACGCGCTTTTTCTGCCTGTGTCGCACTGGTATTGGCAGGCGTTGCAATTAAAATATGCTGTAAATTATAGCGTTCGCCTTGCGTGAGGGTATCACTTTGACTAGCAATTAAGTCCGCGACTTCTTGCTCGCTTACCTGTGTGCTGGCTTGCTGTTTTTGTGTGCGTAAGGCGGTAATCATTTGTTTTGGGCTACCCTCTGGAATGCCCATCCCCCGCGCTTGTTGTACTTGCAAACGTTCTACAATGAGTTCATCAATGGCTTGGCGTAACGGAATCTGCCGCGCCGCCACTTGCTGTTGCGCCTCACTCATTAGGATTGCTTCTTTGTTAACAATCGCCACCGTTTGATCCAGTGCTTGTTCTGTTTCTGCGGCGTAGAGTGCACCGCTCAACGCCCAGCCCAGCAATAACAGTTGTTTTTTATTCGTAGCCATAAATGCGATCTGCCAGCAAGTCGTGAGTACCACTGCCGAAATTGCCCAAACCTTTTAACTCAAATTCCACAAAAACCGCGTTATCACGGGTTTTGTTGTCGGTTAGCAAATAGTTACGGTTGGCAATGCGTGTTTTCCAACA
>CAZJDN010000010.1:28009-29817 GCA_964544775.1 uncultured Thiothrix sp. | reverse complement strand
CATTCGGTCAGTAAAAACCGAATAACTTACCACAAGGCAGGAAAGCTAGCTATGTTAGAACAGCGAATCACTGCCTATACACAGTTTTTCACAATCCAACGCGCAAACAATTCTACTACTAGACGATAGTGCCCTTCTGTTAATGCAACAATTTCCTTGCGAATCAAACGATGAATCGCGGGCTGCAATGCTGGGTCTGTCATCACACAACCAACTTCGCTGATTGCTAATAAACGCATGACTTGCTGTTCTGCTTCGGTATTATCTTTACGCCATGTATCCGAAAAATAAGCAGAGGCTGATACCAATGTTTTTTCCAATGCGGTGTTGAGGTCGTCCAGTGTCGCGGTCGTTTGCTGTTTACTGTTGAGATCATTAAGCAACTCAGATACCACCGCCTGTAATAAGTAAGGCTGGCAATGTGTCACGCGAATAATTTCATCCACCACACCGTCTGCGTAATGCAAAGTCGGCACAGGCTTTGTTAGTAATTCCCGCGCAGCTTCAACATCCAAATAACTGAGTTCAAAAGTACGCGTATTAATTAAGTAATTAGCCCAGTTTAAATGGGTTAGCTCTTCAAAACGGTGGCTACCCGACACGAGCACAACAATGGATTTACTGTGCTGAATCAAATTGCGCAATTTACCCAACACCTTTTCAGAAATATCACCGTTAAGAATGGCCGTTTCCAATGCTTCGTATTCATCAAACGCCAGTAAAATACGCTTGCCACGTTGCTCGACTACAGTCTGAGCTTGCTTTAAAAACTGGTCAAGCTGGGTAAACGTATTCTGTGCAAATTGCTCCAGTTGCGGATAACGCAAACTATTTACAGGCTCGCTTTGGTACAACACATTAAAAATGTCATTAGCCAAGTTATAACAAAAAGCTTGATCGCTCTCGTGCCATTTAGCATCTTGGCAATCAATATACACTGGCTCAAAACGACTATTGGGCAGATTCATTAATGTAGAAGATTTACCCGTGCGCCGCCGCCCATACAATAACAAGGAAGGACGTTGATCGGGGTTAAGAATGTATTGCTCAATCGCTAATAAAATCGTATTACGCCCTACAAATAATTGCTGGTCACAACGATCTAATGGATTCCCCACGATATAAGGATTCGGTAATTCATTATGGCTCGATTGCTGCTGCAATTTTGCTTGTTCTACTTCAACCATTTGCAACCACTGTGCTGCCAATGGTTCAAACGTCGTACCCACAGGAGCAGCCGTTAATTTCATTGTTGATTGAAAAGCCTGAATACTACTGCGCAACTCTTCCAGCACTTTCAATTGACCAACATGGGTTTGCCGCGTTTGGTAATCGCTGGCTAGATTAGCGATGTTCGTCAAATATTGGCGTACATCCATTAAACCTGTTGGTAACTGTTTATCATCACGCGGAAATAATGCTAATGATGTTACAACTTCTTTTAACTGCACGATGGATTGAATAACCTTCAGATCTTCACCCGTGATAACCAACAATGCTTTAAATGCGGCTTTGCGTTGAAACGGGCGATCACGCACCACGAAGGCTATTTCATTTAAACCTTGTTGACGATCACAATGCACTAAGGACACTAACCAATCCTGCAAAAATGGCAGGGGCATACGGATCATCTGATCCCAATAAATGGGTGAAGCATGAAACACTGGAAAAGGATTGAATGCTGTACGACTGCGCCAATACTGCACAACATGAGGTAACACATAGACTGGACGAAAATAAAAAACCAAGTAGGTTGATAAGAATGCTAGCGTATTGTAGTAATACTCAGTTAACCCTAAAACCAGCCC
>CAZJDN010000010.1:23395-27909 GCA_964544775.1 uncultured Thiothrix sp. | reverse complement strand
CCTAAAACCAGCCCTAAAACCAGCCCGAAAACCAGCTCTCCAACCAGCCCGAAAACCAGCCCTAAAAACAGCCCTAAAAACAGCCCTAAAAACAGCCCGAAAAACAGCCCTAAAACCAGCCCTAAAACCAGCCCTAAAACCAGCCCGAAAACCAGCCCGAAAACCAGCTCTCCAACCAGCCCGAAAAACAGCCCTAAAACCAGCCCGGAAACCAAGGCTAAGCATAAACGAATGTAGGCGTTATACCAATCAAAATGAACACCAAACAACTGGATAATAAAGCCCAGAACTGCTAGTAGCAGCACTACTATAATACTAGCGACTGCATAAGTTCTTACAAAAATGTAAAGCCTATTTTTCCTTGATATTTTTTCAAGTTCTGCTTTTAACGTTAATGTTTTGAAAAAAGTCAAATGGATGTAATGCAGTCCTTCGCGGAAAAAATCTAACATGACTATTTACCCGTTCCTAAATCACGCAAGCTTTTTAGATTGCTCAGCCATTTGCTAATACTTTCACCTGAAAAAATACCTTTAACATTACGTCGCCATTTACGCCACTCATGAGTTCCGCCCAAGATTTCGTAAGCTTTAGCAATTTCCTCTAGCGTTTCGTCATTGTCCCACGCTTGTTCACGCCGTTGCAGTAATACATCACAAAAAATCATTAGTTTTAGTGGGTGCGGTTTAGAATACCAATTAATAAATTCTAATTCTTGTTGTGTGAATTGTACCAGCGGTTGGTAATGATCAAAGAAAGCTTCAACTTCATTATGCTTAAACTCACCCAATTCCGTAATGCTTAACAAATTGAAAAAAGGTGACGTAAGTTTCTTATCAATCGCGTAAATTTCCAGTTTTTCCCTTGATGCAGTTACCAAGGCTAAACGTCTTTGGTTAATCATGGAGCGTAAATGGTTAAAGAAGCCATCTGTAAATTCTTGCGGATTGAGAAAAACGCCTTCAAACTCGTCTAAACACAACACGACTTTCGTGCCATCACTGGACAGTTTTTTAATTTCCTGATCAAACACCACTAAATTACGATTAGGTTTATTTTCGTCAGCAATCCCCGTACTGGGTAAATCCAAGGCTGTCAAAATGGTTCGCAAAAAATCGACTACCGTTTGTGCGCAAGCATCGGTAAGTTCAATGTAGACAAAGCGGAAACTGTCATCCGCTAAACGTTTATTACCTGTTTGAAACAAATGGTAGAGCAATGAAGATTTGCCAATACGCCTCTCGCCCACGACAGAACAACTTTGCATGGTGCATAGACGGGTAATAATGTGCTGAACTTCCGCTTTGCGCCCAATAAAATCATTCGGCTGTTGAATCATTCCGCGCACGGTAAAAGGATTTGTTTGCATAGACCCTCCAAATTTTGATCTAGTATAGAGAGGCTATATAACAAGCACAATTGCATCCAAGCCCTTCATTAAGCACTTGCGCAACCAACCTAACTCTACTTGTTTGTTTCTAGCAAAACTTAACGCATAATCAGCAGAGAACCGTTGTAAAATTTGTTTAAGCACTACTTAAACGGATTCCGAATCACCAGTTGCCCAATTTGCCGACCATCCTGCATGTCTTCACTCCACAGGATTTGACAACCCGCCTGTAATGCAGCTTCCACGATCAAACTATCCCAAAATGAAAAGGCTTCGCTCTGATGACGTTTCATCGCACAGGAAATAATCATTTTATCCACTTGCACCAGAGGATACTCCGCAAAATCATTAACGATTTCTGCAACCTCTTCCGCTGGAAGTACCCGCTTACCTCTTTTACTCAAAACGACATACAATTCTTGCAGCACTTGGGTACTCAAAACTAATTGTCCTTCACACCCAAATTGCCCAATCAAACGCCGCGCGACAGCTTGTTTCTCTGGCTCATGCTGATCAAATGCGTAAACCAACACATTCGTATCAAAAAATGCCCTATCGCTCATAAAGGTCTTCCCGTGTCCACTTGCACCCTGAACTACTGAAAGTTGAGCACTCGGTTTTTTTCAAAATACGATCAGTAGTTTGCTGATAACGCTGGTTACGGCTAACAAACTCCTTGATGAAATTTCGGATAATCGCGTTCAATGATGTACCCTGTTGCACGGCTGCAATACGTGCCTGTTTAAGGTCTTCCTCATCCAGTGTAATCGTAAAATTAGTCATAAAATAAAATCCGTGAACTCGTGTAACACGGAATCAGTGTAGCATAAACTGCTGCAATTCTGCGGCGGTTAATTCGCGCCACGCGCCTGCGGGTAATTCGGGGTCTAATCGTAAGCTGCCAATTTGTTCACGGTGCAAGGTTTCGACGCGATTTCCAACGGCGGCGAACATGCGCTTTACTTGGTGGTATTTGCCTTCGTGGATGGTTAATCGCGCTTGTTGGTCGGGTAAAATTTCCACCTGTGCAGGTTGTGTTAGCCCTTTTTCGCCATGTAACTGCACCCCTGAACGTAACTGTTGCGCCGCTGTCTCGCTTAATGGTTCGGCTAACGTGGCAAGGTAAGTTTTGGGTACGTGGTGTTTCGGCGACATCAAACGGTGCGACCAATCGCCGTCATTGGTAATCAGCAGCAAACCCGTGGTGTCTTTATCCAAACGCCCCACAATATGCAGCGTGTGTCGATGCGGGTGGTGAATTAAATCCAATACCGTGCGGTGCGACGGGTCTTCAGTGGCACTGACGACCCCCACTGGCTTGTGTAATAAGAGGTAAATCGCCCCCGGCAAGGTGACATTTTCACCGTCTAATGCCACCGTTGCGCTAGGGTCTATATGGCTTGAGGCTTTGGTAATTACGTTACCATCGACATTGACCAACCCCCAACGAATACACTTTTGCGCTTCGCTGCGAGGCATTCCGGTCGCTTGGCTAATAAATTGATCTAAACGCACGAATTACTCTTTTACCAACGCATGACTGTCGAGCCATTTTTCAATCACTTTTTTGCCCTCGTAACGGACTAAAAACCAACCTTCGCCTAAAGCGGCATCTGTTGATTTGGCTTGCCAATCCAACAAGGTTACTTTGTCGCCTTTGATGACATACATCTTGGTTTTTGCCGAGGCTTTGGGTTTGTCATACAAATAGGCTTTGTCGATTTGGATTTCTGCTGTCGCTGACGGAGCAGTAGTGTAGTCCGTCGCGGTATCGCCCGTTGCTTCACCGACAACTTTTTGCCCCGTAATTTTGCCGTTGCTATCCTTGAAAACGGCGTATTCCAGCACGGTTTCACCCACCGGAATCATGGAAACATCAATCGCGGGGTACAATTTACCCTGTTGCGCTTGAAAGACTGTGGTATACCATGCCGGCCCGCTGCGTTGCGAGGATGTTACCGTTTGCTTTTGCGCATTTAAATCGGGGTTGCTAATAGGCTCACCGAATTCTTTGAGTTTACCGTTATCCCACAAGTACACGCGGTAAAACATATTGACCCCGTTATAGCCAATACCGTCTTGAATCCCAACATCCAACGCGCCGTCAAAGTTAAAATCCCCCACTTGCGCCACCGGAAATTGCCCAGCTTCTGCTGTATCGGCTTCGATTTCTGCCAAGGCTTGGCTTTTGCCATCCGGTAAGGTGGCGATAATTTGATTACCCTTATCCGCCTTTTGCACACGAATGGACTTACCTGCAACAGGCGAAAAACTAAAGGGAAATTTAGCTTGCTCCTGCAAACCCGTATCCGCGTAAACCAAATTACTAATCAATACTAAACTGGCTAATGCTATTTTTTGTTTCATTAAAATAATCCTCCTTAACATTGATTAAATAAACCCTATACCTAATTATATCGATATAGGGTATTTACTAAGCAATCCTTATTTGTGTTTGTTGCGTGTTTTTTTAGTCCGCGCTTGGCTTGCTTTAGGCAAAATATTGCTTCCTCCAGCTTTAGGAATAACACCCGTGCCCGAATCTAAAACACCTTTTTTCGGCGGAAGTGCGCAATAAAATGTTCCACCAGCAGCTTCATAGCGACAAACTTCCCCATCTTTACAAGGAGGCTTACAGTCTGCATACGCAGAACCAGCAAAACCGAAAGCAATGGCTGCCACCGCTATTAATTTGAATAATTTCATGTTGAATGACCCTCACTAGACTAAACACACTTATCATCAACTAGTTATAAGCAAGTGAGACTTGCCCGACTAAGACTAGAGGACATCCCAAAAAAACTCAATACTCACAATAACATCTGAGGATTAACCATAATAAACGGTAAGAAATGGTTAAAAACAGTTCTAACAAACTCAGCTTTCTTGCCAGTATAATAGGCAACGATAATCATAATGATAAAGGAAACCTGTGCTATGCAACTTAAAGATTACTTGCGCATTCTTGCTACCCGTGACGGCTCTGACTTGTATTTAACTGCTGACGCGCCACCTGCGGCGAAATTCCAAGGCAGCCTCAAAGCGATTGATAAAGTGCGTATGACACCGGAAATGCTGCACGACATGGCGTATGCCCTCATGGACAAAGAACAGCAGCAACAAT
>CAZJDN010000010.1:8069-23295 GCA_964544775.1 uncultured Thiothrix sp. | reverse complement strand
GAAATGCTGCACGACATGGCGTATGCCCTCATGGACAAAGAACAGCAGCAACAATTCGCCAACAAACCTGAAATGAATCTGGCGATCAGCGAGGAAGGTATTGGGCGTTTCCGTGTCAATATTTTCAAGCAACGGCACAAAATCGCAATGGTTATCCGCAATATTAAAACTGAAATCCCCAATGCGGATAAACTCGGCTTACCCGATGTACTGAAAAAAGTCATCATGGAAAAGCGTGGGCTAATTTTATTTGTCGGTGGTACAGGCTCAGGTAAATCGACCTCACTCGCGGCACTGATTGACCACCGCAACCGTAATGCTGACGGGCATATCATTACTATCGAAGACCCGATTGAATACGTTCACCCGCACAAACGTTCGATTGTGAATCAGCGCGAAGTCGGTGTGGATACCGACAGTTACGAAGACGCGCTAAAAAACACCTTGCGCCAAGCCCCAGACGTGATTTTGATTGGCGAAATTCGTAGCCAAGACACAATGGAACACGCGCTGGCTTTTGCCGAAACAGGGCATTTATGCCTTTCCACCTTGCACGCCAATAGTGCTAACCAAGCCCTTGACCGCATTATTAACTTTTTCCCTGAAGAACGCCGTCACCAATTGTTGATGGATTTATCCCTCAACTTAAAAGCCTTTGTCTCGCAACGCTTAGTACCAACGGTTGACGGTAAGCGCGTTGCTGCCATTGAGATATTATTGGGTACACCCATCATCCGTGACTTGATCATGAAAGGTGATGTACACGCGATTAAAGAAATCATGGAAAAGTCCGAAGAACAAGGGATGCAAACCTTCGACAGTCACCTGTTTAAACTGTACCGCGAAGGGCGCATTTCCCTCGAAGAAGCCTTACGCAACTCCGATTCCGCCAGCAATTTAAAGCTCAGAATCAACCTCGCCGCCGGGATGCAAAAAACACAAGGCACGGGTAACAATGCGGGCATGAGCGATTTCATGGCATCACTTGCCTTAGAACCTATTGTGGAAGAGAACGCAGAGGATGCAATATAGACCATTCATCCAAAGTCGTGAAACCTTCACTAGCGCACCGTGTACGCTCGCCTATACTTGAGTGAAACCGGAGTTAACGCGAGGGGATACGCCATGCATTCACAAAAAGAAGTCGCTGAACTGTTCAGGATTATCATCGAAAACAAAGAGATGAACATCCTACAGAAAAAACTCTTACTCGGCGAAGTGCGTAAGTTACGCCCACCCGAAGAGGATCGCTGGGTTTACCGTACCGTGGTATGGGTATTGGGCATTGTTGCTATTTTGACCGTTGCTTACCCGTTTATTGCTGGCGGGGAAATACCACAAGGCTTACTCGCCATTGGTTCAGCCGCAATGGGGGCTTTAGCAGGCTATTTAACGCCAACGCTGAAACCAAAAGACGAAAATAAAATGGACGAACCACCACCTGCTGTCAGTAACCCTGTGGCGGAAGTAGTGAACGTTCCACAACCGTAACCAACCAAAGCCACCCGCTAACGGTGGCTTTGGCTGCCCCATGTTAAGCGAAGGTATCTGCCATCAGATTTTTGAACCACGTTAACATTTCATCGTAGTTATCCGCTGTTGCACCGCTGGACTCGGTTGCAGCACCGCCAACGGCTGCCATCGCCCCCAATTTCCCCGTAATAGGGTCAATAACCGCCGGATCGTAACGGAAAGCAACCGACAACCACGAAGCCACACCTTTCTTGGTTGGGGTAAAGCACGCGGAGTTAGTAAACGGTACAGGATTCACCGCTTCGCCACGCAATAAGTGCACAATCGCATCCGCACACACTTTCGCTTCCGCATTGGCAATGTGCCCTGCTTTCGGCTGCGTCGTAGCACACGCATCACCAATAACGTGAATATTGGGTGCTGCGGTAGATTCGTAGGTTTTTACATCCACTGCCGCCCAACGGTTGGCGTAATTGGCTAAACCAGAGGAGTTCAAAATCAGGCTAGCAGCTTTTTGGGGTGGAATGGCATTAATTACCTTACCCGCGAAACTACCTGCGCTCACGGTATTGACGATGCCTTTATCCGCGTCAATGCTGCTTACTTGCGCATTAGGCACGTATTTCACCCCCAAAGAAGCAAAGGCTTTGGTGAAATTATTCGGCTCTGCTTGAATGTTGGCGTTTGCATCCAGCACGATCACTTTCGCCCCTGCTTTGGTGCGATTGAGGTAATCCGCTACCACGCAAGCACGCTCATAAGGACCAGGCGGACAACGGTAAGGCTTGGGTGGAATCGACAAAATAAAGGTATCTTTACTGGTCATGGCTTTGATTTGCGCTTGCAGGGCATCGATTTGGTAAGTGCCTGCGGCGGTTTTGGAAAAGCCATTCCATGCGTGTACGATTTTATCCTGCGCACTCGCCGCACCTGACAACGGTAAGCTATCAAAGCTAATCCCCGGCGCAATAACTAGGCGGTCAAAGGGTAACTTGTTACCGTCATCCAATACCACGTAGGTACTTTCGATGCCTTTTACCGCTTTTGTTACCAATTTCACCCCGTATTTGCTGGCTAACGCACCGTAACTAAAGCCCAGTTGCGTGCGCGTTTTTTCCCCTGTGAGAATCATATTACTGAAAATATTCGAGTAATAAGTCGGATTCGGCTCAACTAAGGTAACGGAAACGCCTGTACCGCCCCAAAAGCGCAGGTATTTAGCCACGGTTGCACCCGCCATACCGCCACCAATCACCACCACACGCCCATTCGCGCCCGTATTCCCCGGCATGGTTGGCGCACCCGCAGCCCATACGTCAGCCCACGGCGATACCAAACCTAAAGCAGCACTTGCACCTAAATAACGTAAAAAATCGCGACGTTGCATAATGATTTCCCCTTACTTCGGCAACTTAGAAAAATAATCGGCAATCAAATTGATTTCCGCGTCGGTGTAAGCCTGTGCGTGTACATTCATGATGTTCGCACCGGGGGTTTTCCATTTCATTTCATTGAGTTCGCCCTTAATGGAAGATGCACTTTTACCAGCCAAATGTTCCATACCGTAACCGTCTGTGCCGTGGCATTGGAAACAATTCGCGGCTAAGGTGCGACCGGGATGCTTTAAGGTATTTGGGTCTGCGTGAGCAAAAACAGGCAGTAACAGCAAAGCCGCTGTAACATAAGATCGTTTCATGGGGTATTCCTCCCTCGCATTGTTTAGAAGCTGCAAACTTATTGGGTTTATTACAGATTTGCATCAGATGAATATTACAATAAACCACACTTATAGGAAGACAAATCCTATAAGGCATTTGCCCGATAACGGCATTACCCACTTAAAACAGCAGTGTCACGCATAAACCTTTGCCATCCGACGTATTAGCCAGTTGCAAAGTAGCTTGATGGATGTCTGCAATCCGCTGCACAATCGATAGCCCCAAACCGCTGCCACTCGCACGCGAACCTAATGGGCGGTAAAAACGCTGGGTAATTTTGCCTAATTCCTCGCTCGACAAACCGCCCCCATTGTCTTGGATTTGCAGGCAAACGTGCGTTCCTTGACGAAAAATTGCTACTTGAACCAACGTCCCCGCAGGGGTGTAACGCAACGCATTATCCAGCACATTACGCAACAAAATCCCCAGCAAAACGGGTAAGCCTTGCACACAACAGTTTTCCCCTTCCTGTAATTCCAACTGAATGCCGTTGCTAATCGCTTCTGGGGCACTGTCTGCCATAACGTCAGTGGCTAACGCGCGTAAATCACACGGCTGCAAAACCGCATTCGCGCTGCTTTCCAAGCGTGCCAAGGTCAAGAGTTGCGTGATTAAGTGCGTCGCTCGCTGGCAACCTTGCAAGGCATTATCCAGCGCATGGTCACGTTCCGCGCTCGTATTCGCCCCTTGTGCTACTTGCACTTGAGCTTTAATTGCGGCAATTGGCGTGCGTAATTCGTGGGCGGCATCAGCGGTAAAGCGGCGTTCGTTTTCAATCAATTTACCAATGCGAATAAACAAATGGTTTAATCGCTCAATCAACGGCACGACTTCACGCGGTGCATTGCAAGGTAAAGGCGCAAGGTTATCCGGCTGACGGCTGGCGACTGCGTGCGTCAAACTAACCAATGGGCGCAAACTTGCCGCTACCACTAACCACAGCAATACCGCTAATACGGGTAAAGTTAACCACAGCGGTAACAACAAATTGCCGCTGATTTCACGGGCAAGGGCTTCACGTAAGTCTTGGCGTTCCGCAACGTGAATCAGTAATTCGCCGGAATTATCCCATACACTAAACACCCGCCAACGTTGCCCCTCGATCAAGCTATTGCTGAAACCTTGCGTTGTTTGCCCCAACGGTACGGAAGGCGCGTTCGCCGAATGCAGTTTGAGTTCCGAACCCTTTTCCCACACTTGGAAGGCGATATTGCGCGAATATTTATGCAACAACGGGGTATGTTCCCCCGCCAAATCATCCAGTTCTGGGCTGGCTTGCGCAATCAATAAGGTGGAGGCTTGTGCAAGGTGTGCGTCGAGCACTTCGTTTAATTCATGCCGCGCATCAAAATAGGAAAAGGCAACCGTTCCAGCCCAGACTAACGTGACCGCCCCTAACACCAAGAGCAACAAGCGTTGTTTTAACGACATGCCTTAACACGCCTTGGGTTTGGGGATTAAATAACCCACCCCACGGATGGTTTCAATCAAAGCTGGATACAGTTTGCGCCGTAAGTGATGGATATGCACTTCCACCGTATTACTTTCCACCTCTTGCCCCCACGCATACAGCTTATCTTCCAACTGCGCTCGCGAAAGCACCCGCCCTGCATTGAGCATTAACGCTTGTAACACGGTAAATTCGCGCCCCGACAAATCCATCAGCGAGCCACAATAACGCACTTCATGGCTGGCAGGGTCTAGTTCGACTTCGCCCACGCACAACACAGGTGTGCTATAGCCGTTCGCTCGCCGAATCAATGCCCGTAAACGCGCCGCCAATTCCCCCAAATCAAACGGCTTAATCAGGTAATCATCCGCGCCTGCATCCAAACCCTGAATCCGATCCTCTACCGTATCGCGTGCGGTCAGAATCAGCACAGGTAAACCGGACTTCCGCTGACGTAAACGTTGCAACACCTCCAACCCCGATAACTGTGGCAAACCCAAATCCAGTACCATTGCCGCATAAGTAGCGGTGACAAGAGCGTGATCTGCCTGCAAACCATCACGTACCCAATCCACCGCATACCCTGCTTGCTTCAAACCTGCCTGAATCGCATCGCCCAGCAGCGCATCATCTTCTACCACCAATAGACGCATAACCCGTTACTCGCCGAGTAATTGAATGCTCCAAAACACCAAGAAACCACCGAACAACACCAAAGTTGCAATCGGTTTTTCCTCAACTTCGTGCGCTTCGATCAGCAACTCTTCTGTTACTAGGTACAGTAATGCCGCCGCACTAAAGGCTAATGCTGCTGCAATCACGGTAGATGATGCCCCCGTAAGCAAGAAACTTCCCAGCATGGCACATACCAACACCGTAATACCCAATGCCCCCGAAATCGCCACAATGCGCCAACCTTTCGTGCTTTCTGAGGTTAAGGCTAACCCAAGGAACAACAATTCCACCGATAAACCCAACGCCAAAATCATACCCGTGCCACCACCCGCCGCAAAACCCGCACCGATAATGAAACCGTCCACCGCAATGTCGATGAAGGTGGCAATCAAAAACCCCCAATCCATTGCCTCGCTGTTCTCGCTATGCCCAGCTTCCATCTGCATCGTCCACAGTTTCATGCCGTACATAAACAAGCTGCCCAAGGCGAAAGCACCAATCAGTACCCAACCCGGTGCGTGTTCGCGCCCGATTTCTGGCAATAATTCCACCGCTAATGCCGCCAAGACCACCCCTGCCGCAAAATGCTGAATCAAACTGCGCGTTTGATGGCTAGGATGCCAAAACATTGCCATTACGCCCCCGCTCAGGGCAACCACAGCGGGGATGAGCATTAACAGAAATTGTGTCGAATTCATGCGATTCCTAAATAAACCAAAAGAAATACCACCACCGCGACCAGCATTAATACCGCTACCGCTGTGTAAGCATAGGGAATAGCAGCATCCTGCGTCGCCTGTTTGTACCCAGTTAACATAGCGTGGGCTAAATTCTCCCGATGCAACCAACTGCTTAACACTACGCCTGCAAGGTGCAAAAACACCACGACCAACATCACATTAGCCGCGATTTCATGCAATTCGTCCCCCAATACTGCTTCACCAAATTCCCAATACAAGCCCAAACCGCTCAAAGTAATCACCAACCCCAAACCCAGTAAGCTGAAAATAGCCAGCCCACCAACGGGGTTATGCCCGACAAAATGTTGCGGTTGCACACCCAATAAGGAACGCACATAAGCCCACACGGTTTGCGGCTGAAAGGCGAAGGAGGCAAAACGGGCATAGCGCGTACCGACGATTCCCCATGCCACGCGGAATAACAACATCCCGCCAAACACATAGCCTAAAGCTAAATGAATATCACGGTAACGCTCACTTTCTGCTGTGAGGTAAGCTCCGGCAAAAGATAGGGCAAATGTCCAATGAAATACCCGTGTAGGCATATCCCACACCAAGGCTTTTTGCGTCATGGCTTACTCCTTACGTGGGATACGCACATTATCTTCGCTGAAATTACCCTTATCCGCCGTGGTATGGCACGCCGCACAATTGGCAGAGCTTTTTACCCGTTGCCACACAATGGCAGACACTTCGTCATGTTGCCCCTTAAACCACGCGGTTTCGGTAATGCGCAATACGGGCTTGTCAGGGTTCTTAGGCGTTTTCTCAGGGGCTGCGTTTTGTTGCAGAAACGGTAAGATTTCCGCCACAACTTTGGCATCTAAACTCGCATCTGTGTCAAAGTGTTTGTCCAATGACCCCATAATCGCTTGCCACGATGCTGCTGGTAACATCCCCGGTGGGTACGCAATGTGACACGCGCTGCATTCCGCCTGCCATGTCGCATTCGGCGCGGTAAGCAAGTTGCTTGTACCGCCGAAACCTTCGTGCTCACGTTCGCCGCGTTCGCGTCCCTCGTGCTCATCGTCATCCGCTGACACTTGCATAACACCTAAACCAGAGACTAATAACGCCCCGAACGCGATGGTTAGTAAGGTTTTTTTCGTTACCATACCTTATTCCTCCCTATTTCACGCTCAGTAAATAGCTCAATACATCGCCTTTTTCCGTTACCGTACACGGGCGATCAACCACATCATTGCAATTGCGCTTAAACCACTTTTCGACTTTGCCTACATCCGTAAAGCGTTCTGCATTGGCAGACGGTGCAAGCGGGTCAATGGCTTTCCCTGTTTTAGCGTGTTTCCCCATTGCGGCGGGGTTTTGCGTATGGCAACTGGCGCAACTCCAGTCATTTGCGTGGGTATTATTGAAAAACAACGCTCCACGCTCGACAGAAAACCCTTGGAAATCAGCCGATTCTTGCGTCGCTTGCTGGGTGAAACCTGCCAAAATTTGTTGCGGGGTATCCGCTTGTGCAGCGTAAGTCATTACGGCTGTACTCAACGTAAGGCATAAAAATAAGGTGCGGATTGACATACCAATATTCCTGTATCAAAACAACACCTTCAGCTTGCGCCTCTAATCTTAACAACTGCTTAAACCGACGACCTGCGCGGGGCAATGGCTAAGGCAAGGGAAATTGCCTAAAATCATTCCTCATTCGCCCAACCAAAGACACCGAACTATGCTGCGTTCCAAGAATACTTACCTTATTTTGACCTTGCTCTTGGTTGCCCTGCCGTCGATGTACGACTTTGTGCACGAATTCCACGAGCCAGACCATACGTGGCGGGATTTATTGGTGGAAGGTTTCGCCACCTTACTCGCCTTATTAGGGGTGAGTTACTTGGCATGGGAGAGTTACCAAATCCAGCAAGAAAGCGAAAACTTGCAGCAACAATTGAAATTAACCCGTGCCGACTTGCATACAACCCGCGCTGATTTGCACGAGCTTACCCATAAAGTGCAACAAGCCAGCCGCCAATACGGGGAAGTTATTCAGGAACAATTGAGCGCGTGGGAACTTTCACCCAGCGAAAAGGAAGTCGCTTTGCTGTTACTCAAGGGCTTGAGTTTTGAGGAAATTGCGCAAGTCCGCGACACCAAGGAAAAGACCGTGCGGCAACAGGCTACTGCTATTTACCGCAAGTCTGGCTTAAATGGGCGGCATGAATTCGCCGCGTGGTTCTTTGAAGATTTCCTGCACTAGGCAAATGTTACAATTTACTCAGTAGCGCATGATCGGGGTAGCCATCCGCAGGCAGTTTTAATTCTTGCTGCACTTTACGCACGGCATTGCGCGTTTCCTCACCAATAATGCCATCCACTTTTGTCACTGGATACCCGCGTGCCCGCAGTTTATCTTGCAACACTTTGGTTTCACCCATGCCCAAACTGTCCACAGGTGCATTCCCCACCCGCAATGCTGGCGCACCCTCTAAACGGGTAGCGAAATACGCAGCGGTGGTGGAATAAACGGTGGATTCGTTCCATGCTAAAAATACGTCAAAGTTATGGAATGCCAAAAACGCCGGACCATTACGCCCCATTGGTAACAGCAATGAAGCCATGCCTTTGCCTGCAATTTGCCCACCATCCACGGTAGTTACGCCCTGCGCCCCCCATTCCGTTACGGATAACTTATTGTCTAACCGCGCTTGTGACCAATCCATTTCACGCGGCACTTTGACTTCTTTTAACCACGGTTCGCCTGCATTCCACCCCGCATTTTTCAACATGGCTGCTGCCGAAGCCAAGGCATCGGCTTTGGAATGAATCAAATCCCGCTTGCCATCCCCGTCAAAATCAATGGCGTATTGGTCGTAACGCGAAGCCAGTAATTGCAATTGCCCCAATTCACCCGCCCACGCACCGCGCATTTTGGCTGGGGTTAAATCGCCCTTTTGCACCAACCATAGCGCGTGTAACAATTCCGTGCGGAATAAATCCGCGCGACGGCAGTCCCACGCTAATGTCGCCAAGGAACGTAAGGTCGGCATATCCCCCGTATTAGCACCGAAATCGGTTTCCAAGCCCCAAAATGCCACCAATACTTCACCCGGCACGCCGAAAGTTGTTTCAATGCGGTGGAATAACGCCGCATTACTACGCAGCAATTCCTTACCTTTGCTCAAGCGGTACGGAACTACCTTTTTCCCCGCAAAGCTCAGGAAATCCAGCGCGAAGGTTTGCTGCGAACGGTCACGTTGAATCACCGATTGATCGGGAGTCATGCCGCCTAAAGCATCTTCTAACACCACTGGTTTTAATCCTGCGGCTAAGGCTTCGGCTTTAAAACCTTGCAACCAATCGGGAAATGATTGCGTGGGGGAACAATCCGCCCACACGGGTGTGGTAGCTAAACACGAGAGTAATACGAGGGATTTTAAATAGCGCATAAATTCTGTCCTTGAGGTTTAATCCAGTATTGCTAATGCAGCAAGTATAGCAAGCGGACAGCAGCAAACGGCGGGAAGTTCCCACGAGGCAGGTTTTAAGCACCTGCTTTCGTGGGTAAAAACGCGCTACAAAAAACTTATACGGGGGTATTTTTCTTCCCTGTCACCATTGCACGGGCGAGATTTTCACCGTGTAAACGGCTGCTCACAATAACCCCCAGTACGTGGATAATGACCAAGAATAAGGTCAAATTGGCGGCTAATTCGTGCCATTCTTCCCAATATTTTTCTTCCGGCTCTTCCATTGCTTCATTTTCATGCTCTTCGTCTTCCGCCGTAGCACTTTTCGGCGCGATACTGGCTGGCGGCGCAACCGTCGGCAATGTACCCAGCGTTGCGGGGGCTGACATTGCGGGAGCAGCTTGTTGCGTGGTAACAGCATTCGCAGGGGCGACGGTTTGAGCAGCCGCCGCTGCACGTTCGGCACGCTCACGGGCTTCTTCGCGTTCGCTTTCTGCTTGTGCGCTACTAATTAAGGCTGGCAGTTGTAGGTGAGTATTGGCAAATAGACCTTCGTGTTCTTTTACGCCCAATAATTTCAAGCCCGTGAAACCCGTTGCTAACACGCCAGCCATTAGCAATAAGATCATCCAACCACCTGCGGGGTTGTGCCCTAGGTAATGTTTGGGGTGTGTCGTCAGCAACGATTTCAAGTATTCTACGACACTGGCAGGTGAATAAATAAAGTCGCTGAAACGCGCGTGTTGTGTGCCAATAAAACCCCAAAGAATGCGCAACACGATTAAACCCAAAGCGATGTAACCGCCGAATTCGTGGACTTCTTCCCACTCGTCCCATTCTTCGCCCGTCAAATACGCCGCTGCGAATGATAAAACCAATGTCCAGTGCATAATGCGCACCAGTGGATCCCAGACCGTGACTTGTTTTGTTTCCATAAAACGCGAATTCCTGTCGTGATGAATAGCCTAAAAAGTATAGGGTCATTGAAGGCAATACGGTATCAGACAAACCGCCTATTTTAAGCCGCCTTTAATCCAGCACGCGCTAGATTTGCCCATTCTGCCGTAACCTGACGGGCTATACTGCACGTCAACCCTACTGTTAGGAGAGTAGCTCACCATGCGCCTATTATTGGTGGAAGATGACCTCATGATTGGCGAAAGTCTGGAAGAAAGCCTGCGCGGTGAACATTACGCCGTTGATTGGGTGCGCGATGGTCACAGTGCCGAATTGGCTTTAGAACACGACTTGTATGACCTGATCTTGTTGGATTTGGGTTTGCCGCGTAAACAAGGTTTAGACGTTTTGAGTGCCTACCGCAAACGCCAAGGCAATGCGGCGGTATTGATCCTAACGGCGCGTGATGCCACCAGTGATCGCGTCAAAGGGCTGGATGCAGGTGCTGACGATTACTTGGTAAAACCGTTCGACCTTGATGAATTGTTCGCCCGTATTCGCGCCCTATTACGCCGTAAAACCGGACGCACGCAAACCGAATTAGCTTACGCAGGTTTAAGCCTCAACCCCGCCACACACACGGCAGCCTTCCAAGGAAAAGCCTTGCATTTATCGGCGCGGGAATTCAGCTTATTACACACGTTGATGGAAGTCCCCGGTGAAGTGGTTTCACGCAGCAAACTGGAAGAAAAACTGTACGGCTGGAATGAGGAGGTGGAAAGCAACACGGTCGAAGTTTACATCCACTTACTGCGCAAAAAACTCGGCAGTGATTTTATTAAAAACGTGCGCGGTGTCGGCTACAAAGTCGCTACCGATCAGGCATGAGCAGCATTCAACATAAACTACTGATTTGGTTGCTAGGTTGCATTACGCTGGCAACGGGCATTGCGGGTGCAGGCATTTACGAAATCAGCCGCAATGAAGCCAACCGCTTGTTTGATTACCAACTGCAACAAACCGCCGTTTCATTGCCAGCCCACCCTGATGAAAACTTTACTAACAATACCGAAGCCTTCGCCGAAGAAGACATTATCGTGCAAGTGTGGACTCCGAAAGGACGGCTGGTGTATAGCTCTAGTCACGGCATTCCGTTACAAATGTACAAGCACCAAGGCTTTCAAACCATTACCAATCAAGACGAAAGCTGGCGGGTGTACACGGAAAACCGCCGCACCAACGTGATTCAAGTTGCGCAGCCGTTGCGGGTACGTGAATACCTCGCGGCAAATTTAGCTATTCGTTCGCTCGTACCGTTATTGCTGTTTATCCCCATTATTTTGGTGTTAGCAGGAGTCATTGTGCGGCGTAATTTATCGCCCTTACAAAACATGACACGTCATTTACGTCAGCGCACCGTGTTTGATTTACAGCCCCTACCAGAACAAAACTTACCGCTGGAATTAAGCACCATTACGCACGCTTTGAATGATTTATTCGCCCGTTTGGATAAGGCGCAATCGGCGCAACGGGCATTTATTGCCGATGCTGCCCACGAATTACGCTCGCCCCTGACCGCACTGAAACTGCAATTGCAACTGGCGGAACGCGCCAAAACCGAAGAACAACGCACACTCGCCATTCACAAACTGGGCGAACGCTTGGAACGTGCTATCCACCTCACCATGCAATTACTCACCTTGGCACGCCAAGAAGCCTTAAGCAATCGCCCGCCCAATACCAAAATTGGTTTAGGCGAATTACTGCAACGGATACACGCAGATTACCTCATTACCGCTCAAGCGCGGCAGATTACCTTGAGCCTTGAAATACCGACTCAAGCGTTAGAGATTCAAGGAAACACGGACAATCTCCTGATTTTGCTAAAAAACCTAGTGGAAAATGCCCTGCATTACACCCCAGACGGGGGGCAAATCACCTTACAAGCCTGCAAAGAAAACAACCACCCGCTGTTACGCATTACCGATACGGGCATGGGCATCCCCGTTGAAGAGCGGCAGCGCGTGTTTGACCGCTTTTACCGCATCGCAGGCAATACCTTACCCGGTACGGGTTTGGGTCTGTCGATTGTAAAAAATATTGCCGATCAACACGGGGCAAGCATTGACCTGCAAGACAATCCAAGCGGAAAAGGCTTGCAAATCAGCATCCTGTTCCCCTCGTAAAAGAAATAACCTACCCGCAAAATTTTTTTATGGCAAAGGCGTTCTTTAAGACGGTTTTAATTTTTGTCTGCCTACAATGCGCCATGCATTGAAAAACGAGACGATGCTGAAAGACCCCTAGTGCAACAACTGAACGAAAGGTAAGAATCAATGAGCATTCAACTGAAAAAATTATTACTTCCTGCTGTTATGGCTCTGGCTTTAGGCAACGTTGCTTTCGCTGAAACTGCCACTGCGCCAGCGGCTGACGCAGCCAAAGCTGAAATCGCAGCTCCAGCGGCTGACGCAATGAAAGCAGACGCAGCAGCTCCTGTGGCTGAGAAAAAAGCTGCACCTGCGAAGAAAGTAGCGCACAAAAAAGCGAAAAAACACCACAAAAAACACAAGAAAGCAAAAAAAGCGGCTGCAAAAAAAGTAGCAGCAGCTCCAGCAAAAGCTCCTGAAGCCGCGAAACCAGCAGCACCTGCGAAAGCTCCTGAAGCAAAACCAGCAGCTCCAGCTAAACAAGCTGCACCTGCAAAAGCTCCTGAAGCTGCGAAACCAGAAGCTGGCAAAAAGTAAGCGTTAACGATTACTATCCCACCCGAAAGTTTCCCTGCCGTAAGGCAGGGACTTTTTTATCCGTCCCCTAAACGCAAAAGCACACTGCGCACTTGTCCCGCCTTGGTTTCACGGTGAATCTGCAACCCAAAACAAGCGAAATCGGTTGCCCCTTCCGCCTCTTGTTCCAAATAAATCATGCCATTGGGTTTGAGTAACGTCCGCTCGAAAATCATTACCAGTACCGCTTCCAACCAATCTTGCCGAAACGGTGGATCAAGAAAAATCACGTCAAACGGCTGCGTTTCCCGCTGTAAATAACGCAATGCATCGTCGTTTACCAACAGTGCATTTTGCGCCCCCAATAGCTGAATATTCTCGCGTAAGGCTTTTGCTGCTGCGGGATGTTTTTCCACTAAAACCACTTCACGCGCACGCCGCGATAAGGCTTCAAGCCCTAACGCGCCGCTGCCTGCGAACAAATCCAAACACCGCGCCCCCGGAATCTGCATTTGCAGCCAGTTAAACAGCGTTTCGCGTACCCGATCTGGCGTAGGACGCAAATGCGGCACGTCGGTAAACTTCAGGCGGCGACTGCGCCATTCACCGCCGATAATACGCAAGAGGTTATTTTTCATCCCCACCCACAATCACTGTCACCATTTTGTCGGGCTGAATCCGGCGCGTAAACGCATCCGCAATTTGCGCACGGGTCAGTGCATTGATTTTCCCCGTAAACGTATCGAGGTAATCCAACGGTAATTGGTAGAAACCGATAATCCCGACGTACTCAACGATTTCGCTATTGTTTGCCGTGCGTAACGGGAAACCACCTGTTACATCTTTTTTCGAGGCTTCCAATTCCGCATCGGTTGGCCCGTCTTTTTGGAACTTTGTCAGTACATCACGCACCACTTGCAAGGCAGCATCAGTTTGGGCTTTTTTGGTTTGCAAACTGATTTCAAACGCCCCCAATTGCGCGGATGGGGCAAAATAACTGCCGACGCTGTAGCTTAAACCGCGTGCATCGCGCACTTCCTTCATCAAACGCGAGGTAAACCCACTGCCGCCCAGTACTTGGTTGCCCATGTATAAGGTGAAATAGTCTGGGTCGCCGCGTTTATCACCAATCTGCCCCACTAAAATGTGCGCTTGGGTAGAAGGGTACGGAATTTTCACCGTTTTCGCTTCTGTGAGCGGCTGCACAGGCGGAATCGGTGCGGCGGCTGTCCCCATTGGCAACACGCTTGCCACCTGCTCGGCTAAGGCTTCGGCTTGTTTACGCTCTACCGCGCCCACAATGGCTAGCAAGCCATTTTTCGCCACGTAATATTGCTGGTAAAAGGCTTGTAAATCCTCGCGTTTTAACGCAGTAATGCTGGCTTCTGTGCCGTTTTCGGGCTGCCCGTAAGGGTGATCACCGTACAAGGTTTTGAAAAAGGCTTTGCTCGCAAGGCTGGCGGGGGCTTGTTTTTCAGCTTGCAAACCCACCAACGTCAATTTTTGTACCCGCGCAAAGGCTTCCGCTGGAAAATCGGGCTTAGCAACCACTTTTAACCACGTATCTAACGCCGCCTTTTGCTCCGCTTCCAAGGTTAAGGTGCGCAAACTCAAGGATGCCATATCCATCGACGTACCCGCCCCCGAAACCGCCCCCAGCGCGTCGAATTGCTCGGCTAATTGGTCTTCGCTCATACCCGCCGCGCCTTTTTCCAGCATACTGTTGGTCAGCATGGCTAAACCTGCCTTCGCCCCATCACGCGCACTGCCTGCATCAAAAGCAAGGCGCAAATCCAGCATGGGAACTTCCGGCGCGTACACGTAATACACACGCAAACCGTTCGCTGTTGTCCAGTTTTCAATTTTGGGCGCAGCCGCGACGAATGTTGTTACACATAACAAGCAGCACGCAAGCGACAGTTGTAATACTTTTTTTAGCATGATTTTATCTCTCGAAATGTGGCTCATTTTTCGGCTTGTTAGGGTCAATCGGCAGCGGATCAAGCTCTGCTACCGTTAAATGGTCTTCAATGAGGTATTTTTTCGCCACCGTTTGAATTTGTTCGGGTGTCACTGCGAGGATATTATCCACGTATTCGTCTGCTAATTTATACCCCAACCC
>CAZJDN010000010.1:0-7969 GCA_964544775.1 uncultured Thiothrix sp. | reverse complement strand
GAACTATTGCCGCCGTCAAGAATGCTTGCCAGCATTTCCAGCGCGTAAGGTTCCCATTTCTCAGGCGCGTTCACCATTGCAGGCACTTTGTAACCCATCAGGACGTAAGGCAGTTCCGCCGGAGCTTTAACATGGATGGTACGTAACCCTTTTTGCTCAATTTCTTGCTGCGGTTTGGGCGGGGGCATATCCGGCGTAGGTTTCAACGGTCCGTAATATTGCTTGGCTAATGCGTAAACTTTTTCGGGGTCAACATCGCCGACGACAACCAAGGTGGCATTGTTGGGCGCGTACCAACGTTCATACCAAGCGCGTAAATCTTCCACCTTCATGGCATCCAAATCGGTCATCCAACCAATCGTGGGATTGTGGTAAGGGCTATTCACAAACGCCGCTGCGGCAAATTGCTCGTAAGTTAATGCCGTTGGCTTATCTTCGGTGCGCCACCGCCGTTCTTCCTTGACAACTTCGAGTTCTTTTTTGAATTCGGCGGGGGGTAAGGTCAGATTCCGCACCCGATCCGATTCCAATTCAAACGCGACTTCCAAGCGGTCAGCAGCAATGATTTGGTAATACGCAGTGTAATCCTGCGCGGTAAAGGCATTATCTTCCGCCCCATTTTCCGCAATGATACGGTTAAATTCGCCTGTTGGGTGCTTTTGCGTGCCTTTAAACATCATGTGTTCGACGACGTGTGATACACCCGTAAGACCGTTTTGCTCGTAACTTGAGCCAACCTTGTACCACAATTGCACCACGGCAATTGGGGCGCGTTTGTCTTGTTTAACTAAAACCTTAAGACCGTTGTCGAGTTTATATTCATGTACAGGCACAACGTCTTTCACACGCTCAATTGCTAAGCAAGGCTGTGTAAAAAACACGGCAAACAAAGCTGATGCCACTAAAATTGTTCTAGGATTACGGATTTTGCTGGTAAATGTTAGTATTCTTCGCATCTTTCACCTGATTAGCACTTAAAAGCTGGGCGGTTCATTGTACGATGTTTGGATTATTCGGAAAGAAAAAAAAGCAGGAATTAACTGACAATACTGCGGTGCAAACCCTTGCACGTCCTACGCACCCCGTAGAGCCAGAAGGCTTATTTGCCCGCCTAAAACGCGGCTTATCAAAAACCAGTAATGTGCTTACCGATGGCATGGAAACGCTGGTTTTAGGCAAGAAAAAAGTCGATGAGGAAGTATTAGAAGACCTTGAAACCCGCTTACTCACTGCCGACGTAGGGGTTGAAGCCACCCGCGCCATTATGAGTGACTTGTCCAGTCGCGTCAGCCGCAATGAACTGGCGGATTTGGACGCGCTCATGCAAGCACTTTACAATAAAATGCATCGCATTCTGCGCCCTGCGGCACAACCACTGGAAATTGACAGCAGCCACCAGCCTTACGTCATTTTAATGGTGGGGATTAATGGCGCGGGTAAAACCACTACCATTGGCAAGCTGGCGAAAAAATTCCAACAAGAAGGTAAATCGGTCATGTTAGCGGCGGGTGATACCTTCCGTGCCGCCGCAGTGGAGCAATTAACCATCTGGGGCGAACGCAATAACATTCCAGTTATCGCCCAAGGTAGCGGTGCGGACTCAGCTTCCGTAATCTATGATGCTGTCCAAGCGGCAAAGGCGCGTAAAGTCGATATTTTACTGGCAGATACCGCTGGTCGTTTACACACGCAAACTAACCTGATGGATGAGTTAAAAAAGGTTAAACGTGTGATACAAAAGTTCGATGCTTCCGCCCCGCATGAAATCATGTTAATCGTGGATGCCAGCATTGGGCAAAACGCGCTGGTACAAGCCAAGCAATTCAATGAAATGTTGGGCTTAACGGGCATTACGGTAACGAAATTGGATGGTACAGCCAAAGGTGGCATTCTTTTCGCCATCGCCGAACAACTTAACATTCCAGTACGCTTTATTGGCGTGGGTGAACACATCGACGATCTGCAAGAATTCGATGCTTATGAGTTCACCAGTGCCTTGCTCGCTGGAGAACAGTAAAGCATTATGATTGAATTCAAGCAGGTCAGTAAAAAATACCCCACCGGACAACTCGCGCTGTACAACGTCAATCTGACGCTAGAGGCGGGTGAAATGGTATTCATTACCGGACATTCCGGTGCGGGCAAAAGTACCCTGCTGAAATTAGTCGCCATGCTCGAACGCCCCAGCCGAGGCGAAGTGCTTATCGGTGGGCGTTCCATCAGTCAATTCAGTAAAAGCCAAATTCCCAATTACCGCCGCCGCATTGGGTTTATATTCCAAGACCCACACCTGTTGTATGACCGCAATGTGTTCGACAATATCGCTTTACCTTTACGCATTTCGGGCATGGGAATTCACGACATTCGTCGCCGCGTTCATGCCGCGATTGATAAAGTGGGCTTGGTAGGCAAAGAAAAAACCTTTCCCTTAATGCTTTCTGCGGGGGAAAAACAGCGCGTGGGGATTGCGCGGGCAATGGTGAATAAACCAACTATTATCCTTGCCGATGAACCCACGGGCAACCTTGACCCCGAATTAGCCCAAGACATTATGTTTACGTTTACCCAATTCAATGAGTTGGGTGCAACCGTGATGATTGCCAGTCATGACCACACACTGGTTGAGCGTATGAAAAAACGCACCATCGTCTTACAAAAGGTAGAACCATGAGTGCTACACCTTCCGCACCGAACAATAAGAAACTGCCTGCGAAACGCAACACGGCTGGCTCTAGCCCCCTCGCCGCATGGTGGAATCAGCAAACCAATGCGATTACATTCAGCATGGAACGCTTATGGTTTAACCCGCTGTCGACGTGGATCACCTTAGCCGCGATTGCGATTGCCCTGTCATTACCGACCAGCTTGCATTTGTTGCTGAAAAACTTGCAAACCCTGACCGCCGATAAGCGCGAAGTCCCCACCATTACCCTATTCCTCAAGCAAAACGTGACGGAACAACAAGCCAAAGACATTGCGGAAATTGTTTCGGGACAACCGGAAGTGGAAAACGTGCGCGTTGTTACCCGCGACGAAGCCCTCGCCGATTTTCGCAATATTACGGGCTTTGCCAAAACCTTAGACACACTGACGGAAAACCCGTTACCGCATGTATTAATCATTACCCCGCGCCTCCAGCTATTGGGCGATATGTCTTTGGATGTCAACGAATTTTCCAATAAATTCAAGAAATACAGTGAAGTCGATGATGTGCAAATCGACGTGGAATGGATTCAACGTTTACGCGCCATTCTCAATATTGCTGACCGTATTATCTTGGTCGTGTCGGTCTTACTGGGTTTGACGGTGTTATTGGTGGTGGGTAATACCATCCGTTTGGACATTGAGAACCGTAAAGAAGAAATTCGCGTCACACGTTTGATCGGCGCGACCAACGCTTACATCCGTCGCCCATTTATTTACGGTGGCATTTGGTTTGGCTTATTTGGCGGAATTTTTAGCCTTGTTATTGTGCAATTAGCATTGCTGTTTTTAGTCAAACCTGTCAATGAACTAGCAGCATTGTATGGCAGCAGCTTTACACTCAGCGGGATAGACGTACCCATGACGCTGGAAATTTTAGTTGCCAGTAGCCTGCTCGGTATTATTGGAGCATGGCTTGCCGTCGGGCGTTACCTGTGGAAAGCCGAACAAATCTAAACGCGCAACCGTGGCACAGCCGCTAGCAGTTTCTGCGTGTAGGCTTGTTGTGGATTGCCACACACAACGGCGGTTGCACCTTGTTCGACCACTTTCCCCTTGTACATGACAACGGTGTAATCACTCAAATATTCAACGACACCAATGTTGTGCGTAATAAACAGCAACGTTAATTGCCGTTCGGCACGGATTTTTAACAGCAACTGCAATATTTCTGCTTGTACTGAAACATCCAACGCGCTCGTAATTTCATCACATACAATAAACGCGGGGTTTAACACCAAAGCACGCGCTAAACCAATGCGTTGGCGTTGCCCACCGGAAAATTCATGCGGGTAACGCCACAAACTGTCACGCGGTAACTGCATATCCGCAAGAATTGCGGCGGCTCGCTCAACGCGCTCCTCTTGATTTGCACCAATGCCATGCACTTTCATGGGTTCAGTCAGGGTCGTTTCAATCAATAAACGCGGATTGAGGGAAGATTGCGGGTCTTGAAACACCATCTGCATTTGTGGGCGAATGGTGCGTAATGCCCGTGCGCTTAACTGGGTAAGCTCCTGCCCGTGTAAACAAATGCGCCCTGCGGTTGGCTTTTCCAACTGCAATACAGCACGCCCTAAAGTCGTTTTCCCACAACCCGATTCGCCAACCAATGCCACGATTTGCCCTTGCGGAATATCCAGCGAAACACCATCCACCGCCCGCACGTAATCCACGGTATGACGAAGAATGCCTTTTTTGATCGGAAACCAAACATCAAGGTCGCGGATTTGCAGCAGTATATCTTGCGCTTTACCTGCTTGCTGCAAAGCGGGAGTCGGGAAATTGCGTTGTAAATTTTCCGGCACTGCCGCCAACAATTGCTGAGTATAAGGGTGTTGTGGGTGACGTAAAACGGCGGCGGTGCGCCCTACTTCGACCAGTTTACCGCGTTGCATAACCCCGACTTGCTGCGCCATTTGTGCCACGACCCCAAAATCGTGGGTAATAAACAGCGTGCTCATGCCCGTATCGTCTTGTAGCTTGCGTAATAGGCGTAAAATTTCCGCCTGCACGGTAACATCCAAAGCGGTAGTGGGTTCATCCGCAATGAGCAATTCCGGTTCACAAGCAAGTGCCATTGCAATCATGACCCGCTGGCGTTGCCCACCGGATAGTTGGTGCGGATAGTCCCGAAAACGCGCCCGTGCTTGAGGAATTTGCACTTGTTCCAAGGCTAAAATGGCGCGTTCTTCCGCCGCTTCATCACTCATTAACGGGTGGTGCAATTGCAAGGCTTCAACAATTTGTTCGCCTACCGTAAATACGGGGTTCAACGAAGTCATTGGCTCTTGGAAAATCATGGCGATCTGCGCACCGCGAATGGCGCGTAACTCCGCATCCGCCATTTGCAGCACATTTTGCCCATTGAACAAGATTTCACCCGTCGGATGCGAAGCAATGCCCTGTGGCAATAAGCGAATCACCGACAATGCTGTAATCGATTTACCACTGCCAGATTCACCCACTAAACAAAACGTTTCGCCCTTGGGAATGCTAAAACTCACCCCGTCAACTGCTTTCACCTGCTCGTTACCACGGCGCAAATAGGTGTGTAAGTTATTCACTTCGAGTAAATTGCTCATGCTTTTACCCCCGCATTGCGCGATAACTGCGGGTCAATCGCATCGCGGAAGGCTTCCCCAATCAAGTTATAAGCAAAAACGGTCAGGAAAATCGCCCCACCGGGGAAAGCTGCCATCCACCAATTGAAAGTGGACGATTTCACCGCTTGATCCAGCATTTGCCCCCAAGAAGGCTCATCCACCAAGCCCAAACCAAGGAAACTCAACGTCGTTTCCGCCAAAATCGCCGAAGCCACACCAAAACTTACCCCTACCAACAAGGGTGCAACCCCGTTGGGCAGCATGTGCCGAAATAAAATCGATGAAAGTGGCAAACCACTGGCAATCGCCGCTTGCACATAATCTTGTTTGCGCAACTTAAGGAATTCCGCCCGCACGTAACGCGCATAACCCGACCAACCTGTTATGCCAATAATGACCATCATCATGTACAAACTGCGCCCGAAAAATGCCACAAACGTTAACAGTAAAAACAACGTAGGAATGGACTCAAAAATTTCCACCAAACGCATTCCCAACATATCGACCACACCGCCGAAATACCCCATTAGACCGCCTAAAATCACCCCAATCACCAAGGCAATTCCCGTAGCGATTAAACCAATACTCAATGCAATACGTGCCGCATGAATCATCCGGCTGAAAACATCCGCACCATTTTCTTCCGTTCCCATCCAATGCACACGCCCATCACGCTGCAATAACGGGGCTTCTAAACCGTGTTCTGGGTAATCGCGTAAATAATCTTGCGGGGCATACGGAATTGGCGGCATGACCACCCACGCATCTGTTTTATAGGTCGGCAAACGAAAATCATCGTAAATCATTACCGCAGGTGGTTTTACCCATAGATTTGCCAATACCACCGCCAAACCCAACCCGCTGATAAACAAGACCCAACGTTGAGCTGCATTGACAGGCAACAACCACACCGTAGCGGCTAAACCCGCCATTGCTAATACCACTACGTCTTCCACCGACAAGTAATGCAGCACAGGAAAGGTTAATTGCCCACCTTTAAACAAAATCAGTGGCATGGAATTGGCTAAAAACGGGGCGAAAACCCCCATTACCAACAAAATGGCTACCCACACAAAACCGAATTTCACCCCTACGCCTTGCAGCATTTTTTGCCAAATCTGGCGTGAAAACGATTCCTGACTTACCACTTGTTCAATCATACGTCACCCGTGGATCAGCCAAGGTATACAAAAAGTCCGTAATCAAATAGCCAATTAAGGTCAGAAAACCGCTAATCCACGTAATCGACAACAACAATTCCCGATCACGCAGTTTAACTGCCTCAATAGCCAACTGCCCCATACCATTGATACTAAAAATATTTTCCACAATCACCGAACCAGCCAATAAACCGGGCAATAAACCCGCCGATGTAGTAATCAATGGCAGTAAACCATTACGGAAAACGTGTCGCCACAATACGTCTTCTTCCGCCAAGCCCTTTGCTCGCGCAGTACGGGCGTAATCGGCATTCAAATTTTCCAACACCGAAGAGCGCGTGAGTTTGGCTAACATGGCTGAACCACCGTAAGACAAACAAATAATCGGCAACACCAAATGCCACAACCGATCAAGCAAAAAACCCGACACAAATACACCATTTACCGTATGCGGTAAAAACGGCATATCTTGTGCTTCGCGGCTGCTGATTCCCGCCGTCGGAAACCACTGAAAATGCTGCACATTAGCAAAAAATCCTAGTAATAAAACCCCCGCAAGCATGGTCGGCACTGACCATAAACCTAACATGGACACATTCGAGATCACATCAAATTGCCCTCCTCGCGCTCGCCCGGCTTTTATGCCAATCCAAATCGCAGAAAGGTATACAAACGGCAAACTGGCTAAATTCAGTAATAAAGTAATCGGAATCCTTTCCGCCAAAATGTCCCCCACAGGTCGCCCGTAAGTAAAACTTGTCCCTAAATCCATGCCTTTGGTAAACGAAAACTGACTGAAATTACCCTTTTCGTCCTGCAAAAAACCTATTGGCGACACATTATTGAGCCAACGTAAATATTGCACCGGAGCAGGCTTATCCAAACCGTAGCGTTTATTATAATAATCGACTAAAGCCTGCCGCTCCTGCGGTTTCATATTCATCCCCCGATCCAGCATTTGGTTGCTGATACCACCGGGAGAAAAAACCATTACCGAAAAAACCACAACCGTAATGCCCAACAACGTTGGTAACATTAATAACAGGCGGCGCAACAAATAAGTTAACACGCTGCAATCTCCCGCTTATTGGGTGTATTTTTGCAAATTACTGGGCACGTAATTTTCCACAGGCAATAACCCCTGATTTACCCCAAACTTGGTCATTTGTACGTTATGTATCCGTTTATCAATAAACACCAAAGTTTTACGCCGCGTTAAAAACGTATAGGGCTGATCATCATATAAAAGGTGTTCCGCTTGCTGCCATAAAGGCATCCGTGCATTTTCATCAACCGTCGCACGGGCTTTATCAATTAAACCATCCAAAGCGGGGTTTTTATAACTAACAAAATTATCGCCATCCGCAACCGCTTGCGAACTGTGGAACATTTGGAAAATATCCGTTTCAACCCCACTTGACCAACCCAAGGTAATGGCATCAAAGTCTTTTTTACTTAATGCCTCTTGCATCACCGGCCAATCTTGCGGGAATGGAATCA
>CAZJDN010000009.1:16209-30800 GCA_964544775.1 uncultured Thiothrix sp. | reverse complement strand
ACGCGCACCGCTTCGCGCATGTCATCGAGGCTGTATTCGTCGAGCATAATAATGTCAGCGTGTGCGGCGGTGGCTTCGGCGAGTTCGGCTAAGTTTTCGGTTTCGACTTCGACCAAAATACCGGGGTGTAATTGTCGCGCTTGTTGAATCGCGGCAGTAATCGAACCCGCTGCCATGATGTGATTTTCTTTAATCAGCACGCGATCATACAAACCAATGCGGTGATTTGTGCCGCCACCACACAGCACGGCGTATTTCTGCGCGGTGCGTAAGCACGGTAAGGTTTTGCGCGTGTCCAAAATCTGGCAATGGGTGTGCGCAATCAAATCCACATACGCACGGGTTGCGGTTGCCGTCGCGGATAAAGTTTGCAGGAAATTCAACGCCGAGCGTTCGCCGCTTAAAATCGAACGCGCACTGCCTTTGAGCGTACACAGCAAGGCATTTTCGGCAACCTTATCCCCATCTTGGTATTGCCACACCACTTCCACAGCGGGATCAAGTTGGCGGAATACTTCATCAAACCACGCTGTACCGCACAGCACGGCGGCTTCGCGGCTAATCACTGTCGCGCTGGCTTGTTTATCGGCGGGAATTAATCCGGCGGTAACATCGCCCGTGCCAATGTCTTCGGCTAACGCGCAGGCGACGGTGGTTTGAATATCGTTTGGTAATTGCATGAACAGCAGTATCTCCACAGACAGTAATTGCCTACCCCGACGGTAAGCGTACTTAAGGATAACATGCAGCTTACGGCTAAACAGCTTTTACCGCTGTACCAACCCCATCATCATATTTTATGATGAGCGATAGATAAAAATTTCTCAAAGTGTAATGTGTTTCAGAGGGAAATCAGTATGAAAACCATGACAGGGTTAGTCAAACCCTTGCTTATGCTTTCTTTAAGCGTGGGCATCGCAAGTTTTTCACCAACTGCCGCCGCCATCGCCGTCGCCCCCAGCCCAATCGATGTAAACAGCACAACGCCTTATATTGGTATTGGAATTAATAACCTATCGTATTTCGATGGGGCATACATGATGGTTGATGCGGTGCGTGAAAGCGAATTCCGCACGGGTGAATGGGGTTATGATGTGAAAGCCGACGCAAACGGTGCGCCCGGACAAGATTTTCACATGATTACATCCTCATTGCTCACGCAAGCGGGAACTTACAAACTAATATTTAAGGGGAAAGCCGATTTATTCGTGTCAGGTACGCCTGCGGATGGTTCAAGCAATCGCCCTTACATTGCCAATAAGCTGTACAACACCAAAACCAATACCACCACGGCGGATGTTGTATACCCCACGCAAGCCAAAGAGAATACGTGGATTACGTTTAGCAATACCCGCCGCACTGCCACCTCCAGCAGTAGCGACGGGGTAACGGACATTCATTTGTGGCGACCGGGCTACCCCACCAATGGCTCGGTTACGTTTAGTAAAGAATTCCTCGCCGCAATGAGCAAATTTCATCTGATTCGTGGGATGGATTTCGTTTCAACCAACAGTAACCCCAGCGTAACGTGGGCTGATCGTACCACCATGAATCACCTTGGCATGGTAGATAATAATCATGGGCAACCGTGGGAATTGTTAATTTTACTCGCCAACCAAACAGACAAAGATATTTGGCTGAACGTTCCGGTTAAAGCGGACAATGATTACGTGAAAAAACTCGCGCAGTTAATTCGCTACGGGTCGGACGGTAAAAACCCTTACACCACAACCCAAGCCAAACCCATTTACCCACCGTTGAAAACGGGCTTACGGGTTTATATCGAATACGGCAATGAGTTGTGGAACTCTGCTCCCGGTTTCCAAGGGTTTGCTTGGTCGTTGGATTTCGCTGATGCCAATCATGCCACCACGCTCCACCCAATTAACTACGATGGTGCAGCAACCGATGACCGTTATTTGGCACATCGCCGCTGGATTGCCTACCGTTCTGCCAGCATTAGCCTGATTTTCCGCAGCGTATTCGGCACAAGCATGATGAATACGGTACGCCCCATCCTCACCAGTCAAGTGGGTGACGGCAATATTTACTTGAGTGAAGGCTTGAAATGGGCAGAAGGTTTCTTCGGTCAGGTTCGTACCAATACCTCCCCAACCAACCCGATTGCGCGGCGGGTGCAAGACTTATGGTGGGGGGCTGGCGGTGCGGCTTACTACGAGTCAACCGTTGAACCAAGCGATACCAATGCCGAAACCATGAGCGCGTATTTTGCGGGATTACCGAATACGGCATTCGCAAAAAATACCGCGATTGATGCAACCTGGGCGCGAGGTTACGGCTTGAAATCCGTCGCCTATGAAGGCGGCCCCGGTCCTGGCGGTAGCCCCTTAGGCGGCAGTACCGCAGGTCCAGAATTGTCCGCTGCATACAATAACGATGTGCGTATGAAAGCTCGCATGGTTGCCGCACACAATGTCTACACCGCCAATGGTGGGCAGCTACTGTCCTATTACGTATACAGTGGGGCACACCCGTGGAACTTTGTAAACGGTGCAACCCTGAACGCGGTAGCAGACACCAACACCACAAAACTGCAAGCAGCGGATTACATCCGCACGCACACCAAAGCGGCCCCCAGTCTCGGCTCATTGCTACCCGCAACCATCAACCTGCATGATGCAAACCGTTCCATTATTATGGCAAGTGGTGCAGGTTGGGGGTATGACAATAATGCGTTTCGCTTAACCCCCGGCATTGATACAGGGCACGGTGAATTTGGCTTGATCCCTGTACGCAGTGCGAAAAGCACTACCTACCAAGTGCGCGTAACCACTTACGACGCACCCGCGAATGGGGTATTGGAGTTGCAAGCAGATGGTCAATCGGTTGCGCAATGGCGTTTAACCGCCAGCAACAGCAATTTGCCTGTACAAAGTAAAGCACTCAGCGTCACGTTACCCGCAGGTTTAAGCATACTGCGCTTGCGCTCAGTCAGTGGCACAATTTGGGTTAAAGACCTGATTATCCAGTAAACCCAAATAAAAATGGGAGGCTTGCACCTCCCATTAACTTGCCCCTGACTCCCGTCAGTTCGTTAAATACGTGTAATGCCCATCATTTTCAGGATGGACTTCTCGTAGAACGGTTCGGAACTGCCTTTTTTCATCTTACGAATGAAATATTTCTCGAACGCGATCTTCGCCATGTGAACCCATTTACCTTTTTTGAACCAAGCCACGTTACGCGGTGGAATCTGTGGCAGCGCCACAAATGCCGCCCCCGTATCGCCCATATCCGCCAAGCAGATAGCATTCCACGTTGCGGTAGTATGAGGCTCGTTGCCGTTCAATTCATCTGCAATATTATGTACCAGCGATGTCACCATTGATTCAATCATGTACCCGGTTTTCGGTGCACCTGTGGCGACAGGCGTTGCCTCAACAGGTGGAATCGCAATGCACACACCCGCAGAGTAAATATTTTTATACTTAGGGCTACGGTGTAATTCATCAACAATAACGAAGCCACGCGGATTACACAAGCCCTCAACTGCTGCAACTGCATCAACACCCTTGAATGCAGGTAACATCATGGCGAAATCAAAAGCAATTTCGTGCTCTTTTTCCACTTCACCTTTGGATGTCAGCTCGGTAACAAACATTTTACCCGCTTCTACTTTGGTGGTTTTAGCGTTAACAATCCAGTTAATGTGATGGTTACGCAATTCGGATTCCAACATGCCTTTGGAATCACCCACGCCACCCAAACCCAAGTGACCAATGTAAGGCTCAGAAGAAACGTAGGTCATTTTGTATTTATGCCGAATACCGCGTTTGCGCAGGTCAGTATCGACAATAAAAGCAAACTCATACGCCGGACCAAAACAGCTTGCGAAAGGCATCGCACCGATGATGATGTGACCAGAACCTTTTTCAAGCAATTTTTGGTAATCGCCATACGCTAATTCCGCATGGTCAACGCTGCAAATCGAATGCGTATGCCCACCGTGCGGCCCTGCCCCTTCCACTTCTTGGAAGAATAATTTAGGTCCAGTAGCAATGACGAGGTAATCGTAGCTAATGCTTTGCCCATTATCTAAATGCAGGGTACTCGCGGCAGCATCCAACTGGTCGCAACGGGCGGTAATAAATTTGATGTCTTTTTTTGCAAGGTATTTTTCAATCGGGAATGTGATGTCTTGACGAGTGCGCCAGCCAACTGCAAGCCACGGATTAGACGGCACAAACTGGAAGTAATCGCGTTCATTAATGACGGTTACTTCATGATCTTTGCCGAGCATCTCCTTCATTTCGTATGCAGCAGGCATACCGCCTGTTCCTGCACCTAGAATTACTACATGAGCCATTCGCGCGAACTCCTAACTTAAGTTTTCAACATTAATTTGTTAGTACTTGACTAAACTTTTTTTGAAACCTCTCCTGCCAATCCATCACATCACAAATAGTTTTAGTCGTCAATCTTCCCCTTGGTTATCAACAAATTAGCATTTTCTAATATTGCAATGGAATGCTATGCTTACGTCCAAAGAAAACAATGGCGATAGCATAATGGAACAAATTCAATACTGGTTAGTGGGCGGTGCGGTGCGTGATCGTTTATTAGGCTTACCCATCAAAGATCGTGATTGGGTGGTAACAGGTGCGCAACCGGAAGACCTCCTGCAACAAGGGTTTAAACCTGTTGGCAATGACTTTCCGGTATTTTTACACCCACAAACCAGCGAAGAATACGCGCTAGCTCGCACGGAAAGGAAAACGGCTAAGGGCTATCACGGCTTCCAATTTTATGCCGCGCCAGAAGTTACGCTTGCAGAAGATTTAGCCCGCCGCGATTTAACCATTAACGCAATGGCACAGGATGAAAACGGGGTGTTGGTTGACCCTTACGCGGGGCAAAACGATTTACAACAACGCAGCTTACGCCACGTTTCACCTGCCTTTGCGGAAGACCCTGTACGCATTTTGCGCGTAGCCCGTTTTGCCGCTCGGTTTGCCCCATTAGGTTTTACGGTGGCAACAGAAACCATGCAATTAATGCGCGACATGGTAGCGGCTGGCGAAGTTGACGCACTTGTAGCAGAACGGGTGTGGCAAGAAACAGTGCGTGCCTTGGGCGAACCCATGCCAGCGCGTTTCTTTGAAGTCTTGCGCGATTGCGGGGCATTGCCAGTTCTGTTCCCCGAAATTGCGCAATTGTTCGGCGTTCCGCAACCAGCAATTCACCACCCTGAAATTGATTGCGGTATTCATACCTTGATGGTGTTGCAACAAGCCGTTTTACTCAGCGAGGATGCAGCAACGCGCTTTGCGGCATTAACCCATGATTTGGGCAAAGGCAAAACGCCTGCCGAAATCCTCCCCAGTCACCACGGGCACGAACAAATCAGCCACCAATTGGTTATTGGCTTGTGCAAACGCTTGAAAATTCCCACCCGTTTTCGTGAGTTAGCCGCACACGTTGCGCAATACCATACGCATATTCACAAAGCCAAAGAATTGACCGCGAAAAAAATCCTGCAAGTGCTAGAAATGACGGATGCTTTTCGTAAACCCGAACGGTTTGAACAGCTCTTGTTAGCTTGCGAAGCCGATTTTCGTGGGCGTTTAGGGTTTGAAGACCGCCCTTACCCACAAGCTGAAATCTTTCGACAAATGCTTGCCGCTTGCCAGCAAGTGGCAGTGCAAAACATCCTCCAAGCGGGTTATCAGGGCGAACAAATCCGTGAAGAAATGCACCGCCAGCGCGTGCAAGTGATTAAGCAAATACAAAACGGTCTTGATATTGCGCAGCAGTAGCCGCATATTGGCAGCATGAAGATTACGAATAGAGTATTTAGTTAGGGGTTGAGCATGACTACTGATGAAAGAAATGCCGCATTTGGTATCGGTCAGCTTATTCATCATCGCCTGTTTGACTATCGGGGCGTTATTTTTGATGTGGATGCGGCTTTCCAAGGTACAGAAGAATGGTTTGAGAAAAACGTTGGGGCAGGCAATCCAAGTAAGGATGAACCGTGGTATCACGTATTAATCGACCAAGACGGGCGGATTGCTTACGTCGCAGAACGCAACTTGGAAGCAGATACCTCCGACGAACCTGTGGAACACCCCTTACTGGAAAATTTCTTTACTGGCTTTAACGGCGAGCACTACCAAGCTCGGCAGACCATTAACTAATGGGCGGGGAATTACTCGCACATTCGGAATACCTTGCCGCCTTTGTCGTGGGGTTACTAGGTGGCGTGCATTGTTTGGGTATGTGTGGCGGTATTGTCAGCGCGTTGACATTTAGCCTTCCCCCCGCACAACGTAATCATTTCAGCAACTTACTACCGTTACTCCTTGCCTATAACAGCGGACGCATTGGCGGCTATGCCATTGCAGGCAGTCTTGCTGGCGGCGTAGGTGCTGCGTTTCTCAACTTGGGTGGGTTGGAAACCTTACGCCACGGCTTGCAGGTTTTCGCTGCGTTATTCATGGTTGCTCTTGGCTTGTATTTGGCGGGTATCTGGCAAGGTGTAGCGAAAGTCGAAAATGCGGGTCGTGTATTGTGGCGACACATCGAACCCTTGGGACGGCGTTTCATGCCTGTGGATTCAGCACTTAAAGCCTTGCCATTGGGTTTTGTTTGGGGCTGGTTGCCGTGCGGGTTGGTTTACAGCGTGCTGATTTGGGCATTATCCGCAGGCAGTATGACCAAAGGGGCATTACTCATGCTGGCTTTCGGCTTAGGCACATTACCTAACTTACTACTCATGGGGGCAGCAGCAGCACGCTTGGCAAAATTCACCCGCAATAAAACCGTGCGGCAAGCGGCTGGCTTATTGGTCGTTGCGTTGGGATTGTTGCTATTGCTACGTAACGTATTACATTGATCAATTTCAACCCACCATAACTAAAGTTATATTTACAGAATCATTCTAAATTTTATACTTATCCTATTCACATCAAAAACATAAAAATCCTATAAATTGCGAGGGATTATCTATGTCAACCGTTAAGTGCGTATTAACTTTTGCGTCAATTTATATTGTTAGTTCAGTATTTACTGATGAAAAGGGGGGATGAATATCATGCAATATAACTATTTTATCTTAGGCAGTATATTAGTGTTAAGTGGGTGTTTACATGGCACGTCAAGCTCTAATGATAGTGGGTTATTTGTTTCACTAACAACAGCAAATGCAGCCCGTGCTGCCCAACTATCCATTGCTGCC
This sequence comes from uncultured Thiothrix sp., assembly GCA_964544775.1. Lineage (GTDB taxonomy): Bacteria > Pseudomonadota > Gammaproteobacteria > Thiotrichales > Thiotrichaceae > Thiothrix. Next base: position 23,602 of record CAZJDN010000009.1, on the reverse strand, counting down.
CCCAAAGCTGTATCCGGCTTATTAGAAGGCATGGTTGAAGATGTTCCCGATGCAGTCGTTACAAGTATTGAAGCAAGAACAGCAAACCGTACAGCAGGTCTTGTAACCGCAATGGAAGCAACCCGTGAAGAAGAAGCCTGTAGTAACGGTGGTAAAACAATTGTTGAAGAAAAGGGTACAACATTTTCCATCACCTTAGAAAACTGTACAGAAATTGAAAATACGCCTGCAACAGATACAACACCCACTTATTCATCAACCAGTGTCAGCAATGGTTCTATCACCTTTTCAGACAGTACAATGGATGGCTATCCTGATGCAGAGTCGGTTACATTAAGTTTACAGGAATCCCTTACTGATAATCTTGGTAAACAAGAATACTCGACGGAAACAGGAACATTCGTGACGGGTTACAGCGATTCGGGTTATGCCATTAAGAATATGAATATCAACACCCGTTATTGGGGAAAAGAGTCAGCAAACGCAATCAGTTATGATTATAGTATTGCTGCAAAAAACTTTAATGTCACAGTCGATGATACCATAGATCAACAAAGTTTCAGTGGAATTGTAACAGCGATAGGTACAGATAAAGATGGAGATACACTGTTAGGTGGCTCTTTCCATGTTGATACAGTCGCACCAATCAATAATGATCAAACACAAGGTGAATATAAGATCGTCGGTGCAGGGAATTCCACTGTTGTTACCCGACTTGATCCGGCAGGCATTTTCGTTGAGGTGAACGGGGCATCTGCTGAATTTCATGCGTGGGAAGATATAGCTGACTATTTTAACTAGGCATCATTGTGCACAGTACAGTTTACTAATAATGCCTAGTCGTGTGAGGAGGTCTTATGTTTAAGTCAACAATTCAACAATATATTTTAAGAGAAATGAAAAATATCCAGCCAATTGGTGCAATATTCCTACTGGCAATGTTGTCCACAACATCAATAGCAGGTAGTTTTTCAGGTTATGAAAGCAGTAGTGAATCTCGATTTGTTTATAATTTATGTACGCGCTCGGTGGATGATCTTAAAAATGGTGGTACTGCATTTATTAGCGATGGGTATAGCCATGATTTAGGTAACTGCCTAATATGGGCAAGAAGTTTAAATAATCGAATGATATTAAATTACACGAATTGCGACATGCTCGACCTAGCCACTGAAGAGTCATGCAGTAAAATCTGGGGCTTTCTGGGTAAAGATCACAAAGCCTGTGTTAATGAACGTAGTAATAAAATAGGACGCAATCCGGGGTGGGTTTACAATTTCGGTTACTGCCATACAGCCTGCCCTACTGTAAATCCACCTTTGCCCAATCAACCACCTTTTAATCTTCCACCGTGTGGTTTACACGTCATTCCACCTGAAATTTAGGAACTGCAATGAATATTCGAGGGCATTCGCTATGACATTTCGTTTGCCCTATAAGTCTGCCCTAATTGCGGCAGTACTGTATGGATTAGCTTTCCCTGCATGGGAAAGTCTTGAGTTGTTTCCGTTAGCGTGGATTTGTTTATTACCGCTGTTGCTACCCCGTATGCTTGCTCTTCCATTTTGGCATTACAGCGGTATCTCCTTTTTATTTGGGGTATTGGGTAGTCTAATTGCTGGGCATTGGACACTAGGGTATGGATTGGGTTTGGGTGCATTAGCTGTTATTTGGCACGGTTTGATTGTTGCACCTCCCTTGTGGGTATTTCGCTGGATGACAGGATTATATGGTCACCAACGAGCATTACTGCTATTACCTTTTTCATGGACAAGCTGGGAATGGCTAGCCGCAAACTATCAACCGTTTTTCTGGGGAGCATTAGGTGCGACCCAATCCAACCAAACATGGTTAATACAATTCGCTGACATAACGGGTGTGTGGGGAATCAGTTTTTGGCTAGTAGCATTAAACGCACGACTTGTTTTCCTTTGGTACAAACACACCACACAACGCCAAGGAAACTTACTTGTATCAAGCCTATTTGTTGTATTGAGTTTTTTATTGCCTCCGATGTTATACGCACAATGGCGAATACACACACTGCAAATACAAACCACAGAGGCAGTACAACTCACACTTTTACAACCTAATGCGACAGAAGCAGAAGGCTTGAAAATACTTAGAACACAAATGGAGGGAGTGGACAAAACCCAAACGGATATGGCGGTTTGGCCAGAATCTATTTTCACAACAATGCCATTTCGTGACCAAACATTTAAGGAAAATATCCAACGGTGGGATATACCCACCATGATGGTGTTCATCGCTGCCCAATCTAATATGCACCGCCCAGATTTTTCGGATACTTATAGCGCGGCTATTATCATTAACCAAACTGTTTTGACGAGGGTATTGAAGGGGCCTGTCCTGAGTTTGTTAGAACCACATTACCGCAAACAGCGTTTAATTCCTTATACAGAATTACAACTTGTACCCGATTGGGCAATATGGCACTGGTCTATGTTACAAGATTACTTCCCTGCACGTATGTTGCAAGCGGATAAAAGCAGCCCACCATTACGTTTTACGACAAAAATGGGGGTTGAACACCGTTTTTCACCGTTAATTTGTTATGAAGCAGTCTTCCCTCACCTAGCTGCTCATGCGGTACAAGATGGTGCGGAAGCCTTATTTGTGTTAGCAAATGACCGACCATTTGGGAAAACAGAGGCTTGGCAAGCCGCTTCGTTTGCACGACTTCGCGCTATTGAAACCCGCCGTCCCGTAGTGCGAACCAGTACCTCTGGCGTTATTGGCGTAATTGACCCGCTAGGCGAATGGCAAATACGGGATAATAGTCGGGAAGCAAAAATGCTTTCTGTGCCACTAACAGGTGTCATAACACCTCCAACGGGATATGTGCGTTGGATAGACCTATTCCCCCAACTTTGCCTTATTATTACTTGTTTGTTCGGCGTACTATTTTGTGTGACCAAAAGATAAATCAGCTTCCCAATGACTTATAGCATTGAACAAAACATTCTATTTAGGAGGAGGGGTATATGCTTAAACTACTGATTGCAGATGATCATTTACTGTTTATGGAGGGTTTAACGTTAGTACTGCGTGACCGTTTTCCGGGATGCCTTATCTATCAAGCCAGTCATCTGTTACAAGTACAGCAACAATTACGTGATCACTCCCCCTTCGATCTACTCTTACTTGACCGAACAATGCCGGGGGTAGATAGCTTGCAACACTTACAAACGTTTTGGAGTATTATCCCCACATTACGAATAGCGGTGATATCTGCCACCGATTCAGCCCATTATGTTCAAGAAGCATTAAGCCTAGGAATTGTCGGCTTTATTTCCAAAGCATCTGCTCCTGATGCAATGGTTGAAGCTATCCAGCATATTTTACGTGGGGGCATTTACATACCAGAATTACCTAGCAGTGGGCAAGGTAGTAAAATACCACCACAAACGTTATTACCACCGCGTTTATTAGAGGTTTTAACTTTAGCCGCCAATGGCTACTCTAATAAACAAATTGCAGCTTCACTGATTATTACCGAAGGAACTGTTAAACAACATTTTCACATTATTTTAAAAACCTTGGATGCTTATAACCGCACCCAAGCGATTCAAAAAGCACGTTTATTAGGTTTGGTTTCATAAATGTTGCGGCGTAATCCATTTCTTGTTAAGCATGAAATTTCTAGCGAAGCATTGTTGAATGAGCGTATCCGTTTGGAACGGATACAAACCAGCATTGGCACAGTAGCAGCCACGACAATAGCAGGTGTTGTTTACTGGACATACCCTTCTGGTAAGCTCCCTGTTTACATTATTAACTTATGGTTTGCCTTCCAATGCTTTTTATGTATTGCGTGGCTGTTGTTCTTGAATGCCTTTAAGCGCAATGCTGCTGTCTTTAAACCTTTTTGGTCTTATATTTCTACCATAACCAGTATGTTTTATGGACTTTTATGGGGGATTGGCTGGATATTGTTTGCAGAAAACGAACAAACAAATCATGCTATTCTTTATATAGTCATTTGTTCTGGTGTAGTAAGTGGAGGTTTTTTTGCCACTGCTTTTTATTTTCCTTCCATGTTAGCTTTCGCCATTTCTTCCATTACACCAATTATTTTTAACTTTATGATTAATGGTAGCTCACTACACCCATGGTTAGGAGGAGCGATTGCCATTTATGCTTTAACCTTTTTTGCTTTCACCTTAAACCTACACTTTTTTTTATTAGACTCACTGATAAGACGTGAACGTGAAATTACCCTATCCCGCCGCTTGGAAGAAGAAAAAAAGCAAACGGAGTTGGCTCATCAAGAGAAAAATCGATTTTTAGCAGCAGCTAGCCATGATTTACGCCAACCATTACAAGCTATTCATTTTTTTCAGTATGCGTTAGAAAAACAACTGCCCATTGATCAAGATTGGAGTGTATTCAAAAAAATGCAGGAATCTACCCAGTCCCTAACAGAATTACTGGATGCATTACTGGATATTTCAAAACTGGATGCGGGAGGCATTGATATAAGACATCAACCTGTTTTTTTGCATGAACTATTACATCGCGTCTATCAACGTTACTTTCCTTTAGCTGCTAATGCAGGGATTGATTTGGAATATGTACCTGCTCGCATTTGGGTATCGTCAGACCCTAAAGCACTAGAACGCATTGTGCAAAACCTCGTAGTAAATGCAATCAAACATATGAATAAACAAGGGCGCATTGTCTTAGGAACACGACGGTGCAAAGAAGGAATTCGAGTTGAAGTGCATGATAATGGGGTAGGCATTCCTATTACTGCACAATCGGCTATTTTTACAGAATTTTACCAATTAAATAATCCAGAACGTAATCGCAATAAAGGGCTAGGATTGGGGTTATCGATTGTAAAACGCTTAGCTGGCTTGTTAGATCACGAAGTAGGATTAAATTCGCAAGAGGGAAAAGGCTGCGTATTTTCTATAAAACTACCATTAACATCTTTTACCGCCCCACCAATAATATTAACATCCCCCACTAATACAGCCCCCCCCCCCCTTATACAAGGGAAAGTATTATTAGTAGAAGACGATAGAACCGTCTTAGATGCATTGGTTTTATTATTTCGTTTGTGGGGATATTCAACGATCACGACGGAAACACTAGATGCAACCGTAATTTTGCAGCAATACCCTGATATTCAGATGGTTGTCAGTGATTATCAACTACAAGACGGCTATGACGGCTTACACTTGATTCAACAATTACGTTGGCTCAGTGGCTGGGAAATTCCTGCTATTTTGATCACTGGCAACACCTCTCCTGATACGTTAAAAAGCATTTCTCAATCAGGTATTGTAGTCAGTTACAAACCCATTAATCCTCGTATACTCCGCGCGTTAGCGGAACAAACCATGTGCATTGCCCCCCCACTTCCTGCTAGCAGTTAATATAACAACCCCGCCAACCACAAACGAATGCGTAAACCCCATTCGGAGGAAATGCCAACTTCGTGGAAACGGATATTGCCGTTTGCGTCCAGTACATAAGTAGTAGGAACACCGCGAATGCCGTACTGCTCGGAAAGTTTGCCGTCGTCGTCCACCACCGTTACCCAATCACTGATTTGTTCGCGTTCGAGGTAACGCTTTACTTCGTCTGCACCACCCGATTGGTAAGCCACGGTAATGACTTGGGCTTCTTTCGCAAGGTTAGAAATACTGCCTTGTTCCATTTCGCACATCGGACACCAACTCGCCCAAAAATGCAGTAACACGGGTTTTCCCCGATAATCCGCCAGTTTTACCACCTGCCCGTTTAATGCAGTGCGTTCAAATGTGGGGGCAGCACCATCCAACATGCCGCGTTGTTGCCACGTCCGCACGCCAAAAATAATGACCAGAAACAGGCTGAGTTCAACCAGCCAACGCACCCAACGACGGGGTTTTGGTGCATCTGTGTTCCCCAAATCGTGTATTTTCATACAACCCCTGTTTATTTGTTCACGCAAAAGATCATAGCACGGCTGCGTATATCCGCTAGAATATGCCGCACCTTACTCCAGTAATAATTACTTTATGCAGCCATTAACACGCCGTTTAACACCCTTTTATTCCCGCTGTTTGTACAGCTTGCTAACTAGCGTGGCATTAATCGCCAGCGTAGCGCAAGCCGATTCCCCTACGTGGCAGAAAATAGCTTACAAAACGCCTGCTACACCTTCGTTACATAATCTTGCCCAACGGCATTACGCACTCTTAGATCATTTCTTGGCAGATGCATTGCAAGGGCAAGGTAAAACCGATTTTTTGCACGTTACCGCCCAAACCAAAAACAACATTCAGTGGCATAACGAACATGGCGTAAATGCGTACAACGAAGCCTTCCGCCGTTCGCATGAGTTCGTGAAAACGGTGGATTTACAAGGGATGCCTGACACCGTGTTGCTGATTCCCTACATGGAATCGCAATGGCACGGTACACGCGGAAAAAAATCCGCCGATTACGGGTACTGGCAATTAGTCCCCGAAGTATTACGCGAAATCCAAACCCTTGATTACTTACCAACACCCGTACGCGAGGGCGATATTGATGCGGTGCGTACTGATGCCACGTTGAGCACTCAAGCAGCGTTGGCGCATTTACACCGCTACTACTTCTATTTCGCCAAAGTTGCCAAATTCAGTGAAAGCGAGGCGTGGTTAATGACTTTTATCGCCTTCAACTGGGGCGCGGGCAATTGCAAACGCTTGATTGCGACGATGCAAACCAAAGGGGAAGCGGTTAACTTTTCCAACTTTTACCACGAGCTTTACCTGATTCAACAGCAGCAACCGGGGGACAAATCGCTACGGGCAGCGGTGGAATACGTACCGAGCCTGTGGAATATCGCCCGTTTACTCAAAAATACCAATTAGGGCGAAGGCGTTGGCGGCGCAACCACTGGGAATAAATCCGCTCGCAAGGTATCCGGCAAAATGTAACGGATACCCAAGGCTTTATTCCCGATCACCAAATCCCCTTGCGCGGTTAATAAATCCAACGTTAGCGTACTGCCGTCATCCAAGCTCAGGGTAATTTGCCCTTGGCTTGCGCCCGTTCCATCCCATGCTTCTACCCTTAATGCATCCGCCATTTGCCAATTTTGGGCGGTTTCAGGTTTTGCCGTAAATGGGCTGGGTAAGGTCAATTGTTTCACCGTGCGCGGGGGTGAAACGAGCGTGTTGGCGATTAAATCCAGTGCTGAACCCGTTAATACGCCGTATACCGATTCCGACAGCAGGTTGATTTTGCCTGCGTGCAATACGTAACGGTTGTGTGAAATCGGGTTATCCAAGCCAAAAACAAAAGTTTCGTCATTCAATTCCAGCACATTTTCGGGCGGCTCTAAGCCGTATTGGTGTAAATCTTTGCCGCTTGCGTCGTAACGGGCTGCAAC
>CAZJDN010000009.1:0-16109 GCA_964544775.1 uncultured Thiothrix sp. | reverse complement strand
GCATTAACGTTTTCTCCGTCGCCACCAAATCAGCGTTCCGGCGGTAATTAACCCCAACGGCAACACAAATAAAAAGAAAATCCCTAGGATATACCCACTGGTATCGGTTAATTCCAATTTCGTATCTGCCACACGATTACTTGGTATCGCCAGCAACTGATCGTCTGTACTTAACCAGTTGAAAACATTACTCGCCAAATCAAGGTTTGCGCCGTAACCAATGAAGTTATTCGACAAGAAATCGCTGTCACCAATCACTACTACGCGCTGCTGACGTTCGTGCGCGGCGGGTTTGTCACTGGGTGCGGCTAAAGTACGGGTTAACGTTACCCCAATCGGCAACGGACCGGGTTGATCGTTTGTGCCTTCATTAAACGCAACATTTCCCTCCAGCACACCACTGGTTTCAAGCCAACTGGTTGGTAAGGTATTTAAAAACTCATCCGCCTGCCAAACCAATGCACCTTGTTTTTCCCCTGCTTTTGGGTCGCGCATTACAGCGGTGGCAAACGGGAACAAGGTGTAAGCGTTCGCCAACTTTTGCACCACTTCCGACTTACTGTAATCCACCACAGGAATTACGGCAGGGTGTTTGATCCCCAACACGGCTTGTAAATCTTGGTTGGCATCAATCATTGTGCCTTCAGGAATCAAGATACCGAGTAAATCTTCCAACGGTTGTAAACCATGCAAACCACCGGGGTCTTGTAACCAGAGTAAATTCCCCCCCTGCTCCACGTATTTTTTCAACACGTCGACTTCACCGGGGAGTAAATCTTTCTGCGGGGCGGCAAGCACCACAAAGCTGGCATTTTGCGGAATGTTTTGCGTGCGGATTAAATTATGCGGTTGTACTTTGAACCCATTACGTTGCAAATTATCCGCCAGTTTTGCCAAACCGCTGGATTCCGCCGCTAAGGGATTGCGCTCTTCATGCCCTTCGATAAATACGACCAAACGTTCACCGCCGCGACTCATGCGTTGCAGGGCGTTGAAAATAACTTGTTCCGTGGTCGAATCCACCACTTCACTGCGTTCACCAAGGTGAATCGCCAATTGCCCAACGTCTTGAATACCGTCTTGCTTGGCACGCGCCGGGTCAAGATCAGGGTTAACGAATTCCAAGGTGGTATCCGTTTTAACCCGCTGATAACGCCCAATCAATTTGTTTAGCTGTAAATGTAACGCGGGGTCATCCGGTACATACGCAATGAATTTCAATGGCTTATCTAAAGTCTTCAGCAAGGCTTGCGAAGGCTCTGACAAGCTATTGCGGTTGCCTTGCGTCCAATCGGCTTGCCATTTGACTTGCTGCCCTGCATACCCCAATAAGCCAAGCACTGCCACAAACAAAACGTAAAAAATACTGTTTTGCAGCCCAATCCAACGGTGCGTGTTTTTACTCATTTTCATCTTGCATTACCCCTGCAACCGATCATCCGCCAATTTACGCACGGTCAACAGCAAAAAACCGCCAATAAACAACAGGTAATAACTCAAATCACCGCTATCGAATACCCCTTCCATAAAAGAAAGGAAATGCCCGAAATGCGACAAATAAACAAAGACCTCGCTGCCTGCCCCTTGCGAATTACCGGAGATATACAGCACCACCAGAAACAGTAAAAAACCAAAGGTCGTAACCGCCGCAATCACGGGCTGACGGGTTAACGCCGACAAAAACAATCCTGCTGCGGCAAAGGAAGCCAGTAACAACACCAAACCCAACATTGCCGTCAGTAATCGCCCCCAATCCACGCTGGTAGCAATGACTAATGACATTGGCATTAAGCTCAACAAACCCACCATCAAGAAAATAAACAGCAATACCCCGCTGTATTTCCCCAACACAATTTGCGCCGTGGAAACGGGCGAAGACGTGAGTAACGGCAAGGTTTGGTTCATCCGTTCCTCGGCAAATAAACGCATGGTAATCAACGGCATGACCGCCAACATAATCATACCTGCCCACAAATACAGCGCGGAAACCACCAAATCACTGACTCCCGGCGGGTCATCCATTGCCGTTAACTGCGGCTGCAACGTCATGTATTCACTGATACCCATCAAGAATACCCACGCCAAAATAAACTGCACAACCGCCAAAATGCACCACGCCAGCGGTGAAACAAACATACGCCGTAATTCCATAAGCGCAATCGCAACCGTGGCATTCATGCTGTCACCTCCGCCGTCTCAGCCTCGCGGAAAATCAAATCGAAAAACACCTGTTCCAACGAATCCACACCGTCCAAACTGTTATTAAACACCGTTTTACCGTGATTCAGGATTTGCACCCGATCACACACGGCTTGCACTTCCGGCAGAATGTGGGTGGAAAGGATAATGCCATGCTCTTTCCCCAATTCACGGATCAAAGCACGAATTTCACGTATCTGAATCGGGTCTAACCCCACCGTAGGCTCATCCAAGATAACCACCGCCGGATTATGCAAAATGGCTTGCGCAATCCCCACCCGCTGGCGATAACCTTTGGATAAATTACCGATTAAACGTTTACTGACCTGCTCCAAACCACAACGCACACTCGCACGTTCTACCGCAGTACGCCGCTCTTTTGCCGCCACATTACGCAATCGTGCACAATAATCGAGGTATTCCCCCACCGCTAAATCACGGTAAACGGGCGGCTGTTCGGGTAAATAACCGATGTGTTGCTTTGCCTTGCGTGGTTCATCCAATAAATCGATACCATTGATAAGGATTTCACCTGACGTAGGAGCTAGATTACCTGTTAACATCTGCATCGTAGTCGACTTACCCGCACCGTTTGGTCCTAATAACCCCAAAACTTCGCCTTTATTGAGCTGTACATCGAGTAAATTAACCGCACAATGTTCACTGTAATAACGCGACAGCCCCGATGCCGCAATCAGTGTTTGCTGAAAATTATTTGTCATGATTCCAAAGCCTTGCTGTTATGACTTTTGATTTTACGCGCGGCGCAGTATACGAAGTGCGGTTAAAAATAGGAACAAGCACTACCGAACATGGATTGACGGTAATCTTTTAACTCGTTAGGCTTGTTACAAGGGTGTCATCGGTAAGGTCAATAACAGAAAGGTTTGCTGGTATTTTCGGCATGAGGGTATGCCTGCCTGCAAGCGTGTGAATGTTAACCGAAACAACACTAGCAAAACAAAACATGACGAGCACTCAACGTAATTGGTATCTGTTAACCAGTAAGCCCCATAAAGATGCTGAAGCTGAAATGCAGCTACGCAATCAAAACTACGAGGTTTATCGCCCATTGGCAAAACGCCTGCGTAGGCAGCGTGGGAAAATGGTTTCCATCACAGAATCCCTCTTTCCCCGCTACTTATTTATTCACTTAGATGATGGCGTGGAAGACAACTGGAATCCTATTCGCAGTACCCGTGGCATTCAAGGTTTTGTGCGCTTTGGCAGCCAGAACTTACCGACCTCCATTCCTGAACGCTTCATTTTAGATTTACAAGCTAAAGAAGAAGGGTTGAGTGAACGCGCTATCGACCTCGACCGCTTTCATCAAGGCGATAAAGTGATTATTACGGATGGACCCTTTCACGGCTATGAAGCAGTATTCCAAAAATACGATGGGGAAGAACGCAGTTTTGTGTTACTGGAAATGCTTAAAAAGATAACGCAACTGCCCATTTCTCCCGCTGCGTTACAAGCAGCTTAATGGTTTAACAGTCGCCCACCGTCTACCGGAATAATTTGCCCTGTGATGTAAGCCGCATCCCGCAGCAAAAATAAAACCGTCTTGGCAATATCGTCGGGGCTGCCTTCCCGTTTGAGGGCAGTCTTGGCAAGTAACTCTTCGTGCATGGCATGATTTTCGCTCATTTCTGGCCACAAGATTGCCCCCGGCGCAACCCCGTTTACGCGCACATTCGGCCCAAGTTCTCGCGCTAACGATTGGGTCAACATGAATAAACCCGCTTTGGCAGCACAATACGCGGGGTAATTTTTCAACGGGCGAAACCCATGAATATCCACGATGTTAATAATACAACCGTGGCTGGCTTGTAAGGCAGGGTTAGCTGCTTGTGCCAGAAACAACGGGGCTTTGAGATTTGTGCCAAGCAAATCGTCAAACTGTTGTTCGGTTAACGTACCAATCGGCGTTGGGTAAAAAGAAGACGCATTATTCACCAACGCATCCAGCCGCCCCGTGAACGCCAAGGTTTGCGCAATCAAATCGGGCAAGCGCGTTACGGCTAATAAATCCCCTTGCACTAAATAACAGGAATCGGCGCGTAACGCATTCAACGCTTGCTGCAATGCCTGCGCTTCGGGCGCGGAATGGCGGTAATGCACCACAATGTTTGCCCCATCCGCATGTAATGTACGGGCCATTACTGCCCCAATGCGCCGTGCCGCCCCCGTGAGTAAGACGGTTTTGCCTGTAAGTGTCGCCATGCCATACCTTCTGTTATAAGCTGTGGATTTTGCGGCAATCATACCCCATGCGCTTTACCGACACATTACCCACACCGCCAGCGGCGGCTTTAGCCCATAGCGAACAGCTTGCAACACGTATTCGCGCAGCAATACAACACAATGGGGGGGAAATTTCCTTCCACGATTACATGCAAATGGCGTTATACGAACCGGGCTTGGGGTATTACGTGGCAGGGTTACGCAAAATCGGCAAGGACGGGGACTTTATTACCGCACCGGAAATTTCCCCGCTGTTTTCCCAATGCCTCGCCAATCAATGTGCGCAGGTCTTAACGGCATTACACGGCGGCGATATTTTGGAACTCGGTGCAGGTAGCGGCATCATGGCAGCCCATTTGTTGCAACACTTGGCAACCTTACACTGCCTGCCGGATCGCTATTTTATCCTTGATCTTAGCCCTGAATTACGTGACCGCCAACGCCAAACCTTACAAACGCACGTACCGCACTTGTTGGAACGGGTAACGTGGTTAGACCGTTTACCCAGCGAGCCATTACGCGGGGTTATTCTTGGCAACGAAGTGCTGGATGCCATGCCTGTTGAGCTATTCCACATTATCAATGGGCAAACGTTTAGCCTGAATGTGGTCATGGAAGGGGAACAATTCGCCTTTCGCCCTGCTTCAATCGCCAGTGCGGGAATGCATTGGGGGGAATTGCCGGATGATTACACCTCGGAATACAACCCTGCACTCCCCGCGTGGATGCATAGTATGGCGGAATCGCTAGCAGCAGGGGTATTGCTGCTGATTGATTACGGTTACGAACAGCGCGAGTATTACCACCCCGAACGCAGTCAAGGCACGTTAATTTGCCATTACCAACACCGCGTACACGCTAATCCGCTGCTTTACCCCGGCTTGCAAGACATTACCGCTAGCGTGGATTTCACCGCCGTCGCCGATGCGGGAATCGCGGCTGGCTTAACGTTGGCAGGTTACATTAACCAAGCCCAGTTTCTTGCCAATAGCGGGTTGGAAACCTTATTTATGCAAGCCCTGCAAACCTGTGATCAAATTGGGCAATACCAACTTGCGCAACAAGTACGTACCTTAAGCCTGCCTGCGGAAATGGGGGAGCGTTTCAAAGCGATTGCCTTTAGTAAGGGGTTTACGCCCGAACTGGTGGGATTTAGACTTGCCGACCAGCGACATCGCCTATAATCCAGCCTCACAGAACACCATCAAAGGACATTTATGGATTTTATTTTGCTGCTCAAAGCCGCCATCATGGGCTTGGTGGAAGGTGCTACCGAGTTTTTGCCTGTTTCCAGTACAGGGCATTTAATCCTCGCGGGTGATTTACTCAATTTCATGGATTACGAACGCCGCAATGTGTTTGAAATCGCCATTCAATTGGGGGCAATTCTGGCGGTAGTCTGGGAATACCGTCAACGCTTTGTCAGTACCTTTGCCGGAATCGGGCGCGACCCCGTAGCGAATCGCTTACTCATCAACCTGTCGATTGCGTTCTTGCCCTTAGCGGTGTTGGGTTTGCTGTTTGGTAAACTGATCAAAGCGCATTTATTCGCCCCTGTTCCGGTAGCCATTGCCTTTATTGTCGGTGCATTCATCATTCTGTGGGCGGAAAAACGCCAGCATACCGTCACTGTGCCTACCGTGGATGACATTCGCCCCCTTGACGCGCTCAAACTGGGCTTAGCACAAGCCGCTGCCTTGATTCCGGGGACTTCGCGTTCCGGTGCGACCATTATCGGCGGGTTGTTCTTTGGTTTATCGCGGAAAGCGGCTGCCGAGTTCTCCTTTTTCCTTGCCGTACCCACGTTGGGCATTGCTTCCGTGAAGGAAATGGTCGAATCTCGGCATCTATTTAGCATGGACGACCTCGGCGCGTGGGCGGTTGGTTTCACCGTTGCCTTTATTAGCGCGATGTTCGCAGTACGCGCTTTAATCCGCTACGTTAGCCAACACGACTTCACGGTGTTCGCGTGGTATCGAATTGCGTTCGGCGCGGTAGTGCTGTTCACTGCTTACTCTGGCTTGGTTAGCTGGACGGTGCACTGAGTTATCCGCAGGCGAGGGCTTGGAAGTTAACCATTCCAAGCCTTTACGTAATCGCTTGCTCAACGGCACTTCAAGGTAACGGTGGGTAAAATGCGAATACACCAATACCACAGCTAAGGTTAGCCCCAAAATTAGGGCTTTATCCCACCCCTGTTTCACCCCGATATGCCGAATCACCATCAAAACCACCAGATGGTTGAGGTAAACGGAATAGGAAATTTCCCCCAAATACGCCACTTTCGCCAAGGTCCGCGATAACCAACCTTGTTCAAACGCAAAAATAGCCACCAGCAATAAAGCGAAATACGGCACGAATATATCCATGCCCATTGAATCCCCGCCTCGACTCCACAATAAACCCGCAATGATTAAAACGCACACGACTTCCAACCCCGTTGCGGCTTTCCCCACGCGCCAATCATCGCGGTAAAATAAATACACGCGATAAGACAAAATACCAAGTAGAAACGATGCCATGCCACGTAATAAACCGGAATTCAATACACCGAAATAATTTTCCGCCTGTGTATTCAATTGCCCGTGTTGTATGTACAGCACAACCAAACCCAACGTACCCAACATAAACAATACGCCGCTGCGGGTAGAGCGTGAAATCAAGAAGATAAAGGGAATATTTACCCAAAACTCCACCGATACCGACCAACTGGGGTAGTTCCACGTTAAGCCGTGTGGGTTCAAACCAATATTCTGCGTCAGGGTTAAGTTCTGAATAAAGGTAAACAATGCCCCGTCTGGAAATTCCGGCATTGACCAATACATTAACCAATGCACTAAAACAAATACCAGCAAGGTATATAAATGCAAAGGGTATAACCGCGCAATGCGATGATTAATAAATTCCAACGGCGTAGTTTCTTTCGCGCTGTATAAATAACGGTGCGAAAGAATAAAACCACTCAACACCAAAAAGAAATCAACCGCTAAATACCCCAACCCACCGTAAGTATGGAAATACACCACCCACAATGCAGCCACCCCGCGCAGCGCGTCTAAAGCCAAGAACCGCTGCCCACCTGCCGAAACCTTTTCCACAGTCATAACCCTTTGAACAATACCTTCGCCCTGACACTCAATGCCTTGACCTGCACAACCGAGTGGCTACCGCTGGCGGTATCCTTACGGAAACCAACCCGTGCAATAACAAACCCCGCTTTTTCCCAAAAATGCTGCAATGCAGGTGTCATAGCGTAACTTACACCCACGTAGTCCGCCCCTTCTTGGGCAGCGAATCCTAGCAGATGTTCCAATAATTGCGCACCCAACCCCTGATTTTGTTGTAACGGGTGGACAGCAATCCGCATAACGCGCTCACAACGTAATTCCGCTGCGTGTGCAATCTGCGCATGAAAAGTTAAAGTCTGTGGTACAAGATGCCCGTGTGGGCGACGTTTTCCGGCATGAATCGCGGCGGTTAATGCCGCATCCAAGCCCCCTTCGCGGGATAATAAAGCAACCGCAACAATCATACCGCGTTGTTGCAAAACGTGAATGGAAATATCCGGTGCGTCCAACATTTGCCGCAAATCAGACGGACGGGTTTGGTAATGCGCCGTTACCAACAAAGCAAAAACTTGCTGCAATAACGACTCGTTTTGTGCCAAAGCATCGCGCTGGAGTAAGCGGTAAATAACACCATCAATGCCTGCGCACGGCGGCAGCAATTCCACATCCAATAATAAAGCGCGGTTAATGAACCGTTCGAGCGGGTCATTTTCTACCCAACGGATTGGCGTAAACAAACGCAATGCCAACCACTGCGGGGCAACTGCCTGTAACTGTTGTTGAAAACGTAAGGCAAAACCACGTCCGCTCCCCTCATAACCGTGCAACGTCGTTGCGAACACACAGCGCGGGTAATGTTGCAACATTTGTAACAACAATGGCACAGGAATCGCTGCCGCTTCATCCACCAACAACACATCCGCTGTGGGCAACGTTTGCAATAAGGCATCGGGGGCAATAAACAGCGGTGCGTGTTGCGCGTGTTTAAACACACTATCAACGGTGGCGCGCGCAGGGGAAGTGAGTAACACCCGCTTCCCCGCCGCAATCCATTCACTAGCAGCCAAACCTAATGCGGCAGATTTCCCCCGCCCCCGGTCTGCACTCAATACCACGGGGGCTTGTGCCGCAAGGATTTGCGCCACCACCGTTGCTTGCGATACTACCGCGCTTTCCTCTGTAACCAACACGGGGGTAGAGTCAAACGTCCGCAACAATTGCACAAAACGCGCTAAAAAGCGTCCACGTACTTGTTCCAGCGTATAAGGGTAAGGCAAAAAACGTTGGTAATCGGGGTCAGGGAATGTTGCCCATGCGTCCAACGGTGGCGTGAGTAAATACAACGTGCCGCCACCGCGCAACGTGCCACTCATTGCAGCAAAGGCATTAACATCGAAACCGCTGTGGGCATCAAAAACCAGCACGTCGGTTTCTTGCCCCAACAACGTATGGGCTTTTTTGGCAGGTAATGCCCCCTCAATGGGTGCTGTCGTAATCCACAGCACCTGCATTCCGGCTGGCAGCAAGTCTTGTACCCGTTGCAGGCACTCCCCTTGCTTGCCAGTAATGCATTCGAGCTTACGCGGAAACGGGTTTATACGGCATCCTGCCCGTTTTCTCCGGTACGAATACGGATAATCTGTTCCACAGGCATGACGAAAATCTTACCGTCACCGATTTTGCCCGTGTGCGCTGCTTTTTGAATCACTTCAATCGCGCTTTCCACATCTTCTTCGCGCACGACTAATTCCAGCTTAACTTTAGGCAGGAAATCGACAACGTATTCCGCCCCACGGTACAGTTCGGTATGCCCTTTTTGCCGACCAAAGCCTTTTACTTCCGTCGCTGTCATGCCAGTAACACCGATTTCCGTCAAGGCTTCGCGCACGTCGTCCAACTTGAAAGGTTTGATAATTGCTTGAATTAATTTCATCGTCTCTCCTCCTATGGGAATTGTAATGGTAGGTTTTTCCGCCATGCTGAGGTAATGGGATAACGCCAATCCTTACCAAAGCCGCGTTTCGTAATGCGTACACCGGGGGCAGCTTGCCGCCGCTTGTATTCGCTCAATAATACCAGATTCACCACCCGTCGAACGGTGGCTAAGTCAAATCCGGCAGCAACAATTGCCTCCAACGCCTGATCGCCTTCGATGAAACGTTGCAAAATAGCATCCAGCACCTCATACGCGGGTAAAGAGTCCTGATCCACCTGCCCCGGTGCGAGTTCTGCCGACGGTGGGCGATCAATCACCCGCTGCGGAATCGCTTGCCCCAAAGTATTGCGGTATTCCGACAAAGCATACACCTGTGTTTTATACACATCTTTTAAGGGAGAATACGCACCAGCCATATCACCGTACAAAGTTGCGTAACCCACCGCACTTTCACTTTTATTGCTGGTTGAAAGCAACAGCTTGCCGTGCTTATTGGAAAGTGACATCAACAACATACCGCGAATCCGCGCTTGCAGGTTTTCTTCAGTTACATCGGCAGGCTTCCCCTCAAATTCGGGGGCAAGTTGTTGGGCAAAAGCCGTAAATACAGGTTCAATCGGTATTTCCCGATAACGCACGCCCAACCACGCCGCTTGCGCTTTTGCATCCTCCACACTCATGGAAGCGGTATAACGAAACGGCATCATTACCGCTTCCACATTTTCCGCCCCCAAGGCATCCACCGCAATCGCCAAGGTTAACGCCGAATCAATGCCGCCCGACAAACCGAGTAATACCCCGGAAAAGCCGTTTTTACGCACGTAATCGCGTACTCCCGTCACCAAAGCACGGTAAATGGTGGATAATACGGGGGCTTCCGTCAGTGTCGGCACATTTGCAGAAGTAAATGCCCAATCCTGTACGAATACCCCTTCGCTAAACGCTTCCGCGCGGAAGGTAATATTCCCCGCTGCATCCACTAACATCGCATCGCCATCGAAGACTAATTCATCCTGCCCACCGACTAAATTGGCGTAAGCAATCGGGCATTGGTGTTGGGCTGCTTGACGTTGTAACAAAGCCGCACGTTCAGGGGGTTTATCAAACCGATAGGGGGAAGCGTTCAAAACACAAACGGCTTGCGCCCCCGCTGCTACAGTGGCTTGCAAGGGTTCATCGCGCCAAATGTCTTCGCAAATCAAAATGCCCACCGCTACACCTGCAATCGCCACCACTAACGGCGTATTCCCAGCGGTGAAATAACGCTTTTCATCAAACACACGGTAATTGGGTAAGGCTTGTTTTGCGTACTCACCCGTTACTTGCCCGTCTTGCAGCACGCACGCTAGATTGCGTAATACTCCGTCACGTACCAAAGGCGCACCGAGAATAACCGTTATCCCCTGTGCATACGTGGCAATGGTCGCAACGGCTTGTTCCATTTGCGCCATGAAATCGGGGCGGTAGAGTAAATCCTCCGGCGGATACCCCGACAGCACCAATTCCGGCAAGAGAATCAGGTCTGCACCTTGTTCCTGTGCGTGTTGAATAGCGGTTACTACTTGGCGTACATTGCCCTGAACATCACCCACACAAACGTTTAACTGAGCCAGCGCGATACGCAATGTTTGATTTTTCTTTTGCACGGTGTCATAAAACTGTATTGTTACCAGTAAGAAACTATACCTGAAAAGGCTGCCGTACATCATGTTCCGTGCTTTTTTTATCCTTGTTTTGCTGCTAGTCGGGTTTCTTCTGTTAAAATCATGGTTGCGCAAGCTAGAAATCATGAAACAACAAAACCGACAACCTTCTGGGCAATCAAAAAACAATACTCGCATGTTGCGCTGTTTGCACTGCGGTCTCCATGTCCCAGAAAGTGAAGCCATTTCCCAAGGGGGGAAACACTTTTGCAGTCTGGAACACGCGAAGCAACATTTGACCAAAAGCTAGTCCCTGTATTCCTTCACGAAGACCCGTGGAATCTATTACGCCTTTACCACGTTTACCGCCTGACCCTTGCGGGGGCATTGCTGGTGGCTTTGGTATTGGACTACGGGCATATCCGTTTAGGGCAGTTTCGACCAGAGTTGTTCCATTGGCTAACAGGCACTTACCTGTTTATTGCCGTCTTGAGTAACCTGACCTCTTATTTCCAATGGCCAGATTTACCCGTCCAGACCAGTTTGTTTGTCGTGCTCGATATTATCATCTTGCTAGGGCTAATCTGGGCAAGCGGCGGCATTGAAGGTGGGTTTGGCATTTTACTGTTGATACCTGTATTGATACCGTTTCTGGGAAACCCCGGCTACGTATCACTCATGCTTGCCGCGCTCACGGGCATGGCATTGGTTGCCTTACAGATTGCTTTACAAATGAAAGGGGTTTCCACCCAAAGCGGCGTGGTACACGGCGGTTTAATCGCGCTGTTTATCCTGCTGGTTAGTTGGGCAAGTAATCGCTGGATACGCAAAGCCAGTGCAATGGCTTCGCTCGCCCAACGGCGTGGCATTGATCTGGCGAACCTATCGCAATTAAATCAATCCATTTTAGATCGGTTGGAATCAGGTATTTTAGTGGTGGAAGAATCCGGTGCAATCCGCCACATGAATCAAGCCGCGTGGGAAATGCTAGGGCAACCGGGTAATTGGCGCAGCAAACCGTTACAACAATTCGCCCCCGAATTGCACCAACACCTGCAACATTGGCTTAACAAAGTCAGCCCCCGCATGACCAGTTTTGACATACGCCACCAAAACACCACCGAAATGCGGGCGCGTTTCTCGCAATTGGGTACACAAACCCGCCGCGCCACCATGATTAATTTGGAAGACACCACCGAGCAGCGCGAGAAATTACAAAGTGCCAAACTCGCCTCTTTAGGGCAACTAACCGCCAGCATTGCGCATGAAATTCGTAATCCTTTGGGCGCGATTAGTCACGCGGCGCAATTATTGGGGGAATCGCAAAATCTGGATAAAGCGGATACGCGCTTACTGCAAATCATCCAATCGAATGCGCGGCGCATGAATTTAACCATCGAAAGCGTGCTCAATCTATCGCGGAAAAAGAAACCTAACCGCGAACGCCTCGCCCTCAAATTGTGGCTGCACGAATTCCGTAAAGACTTCCTCCAACAAAACACTCTACGCGAAGAACAAGTCAGTTTATTCATTGATCCAGCGGACACGGTAGTGGATTTTGACCCCGCGCATTTACATCAAATCGTGTGGAATTTATGCCGTAATGCCCTGAAATACGCTCACGAAGACCCGCGCCGTTTGCAATTGGATTTACAAGGCGGCAACCCAACCCATACCCGCGACATTATGCTCAATGTTATTGATAATGGGCGCGGTATGACCGAAGAACAACGCCAACGTTTATTTGAACCTTTTTTCACAACCAGCACACAAGGCACAGGGTTGGGTTTATTTATGTCGCGGGAACTCGCCTTAAGCAATGGTGCGAGTTTGGAATACATTGCCCTGCCAACTGGCGGAAGTTGCTTCCGTTTAGTGTTTTCGCGCAATCGCTAAAGCAACATAACAATAAAGCAGTCACATTATGACCGAACAGACCGTACTGATCATCGACGACGAGCCAGACATCCGTGAGTTGCTGGAAATTACCCTGTTACGCATGGGGCTAGATACCGTCACGGCTGGCAATGTACACGATGCACTGGACAAAATTGAGCAATACCAACCCAATCTGTGCCTAACGGACATGAAACTACCCGACGGTAACGGTATTGATATTGTGCGTTACCTGCAAAAAAAACACCCGCATATTCCGGTTGCTGTCATTACCGCTTTCGGCAGCATGGATACCGCCGTGGAAGCCCTGAAAGCAGGGGCGTATGATTTTGTTTCCAAACCCGTCGATTTACCCAAGTTACGCGAACTGATCCAAACCGCACTGAAACTGTCCGCAGGCAAAAGCGGCAAACACAACGGCTATGACGAAACGTTAAACGACCCGCATGGCAATAGCATTTTGGGCAACTCCCCCGCCATGCAACAACTCAAAGCCACCATCAGTAAACTAGCACGCAGCCAAGCTCCGGTTTACATTCACGGCGAATCCGGCAGCGGGAAGGAGTTAGTCGCACAGCAAATTCACCTGCAAGGCTCACGCCATCATGCGCCATTTATTCCGGTTAACTGCGGGGCAATTCCTGAAAATTTGATGGAAAGCGAATTCTTTGGGCACAAAAAAGGCAGTTTTACGGGGGCTGTTGCTGACAAACAAGGCTTATTTCAAGCCGCCCACAAAGGCACGCTATTTTTGGATGAAGTCGCGGATTTACCCTTGACCATGCAGGTAAAATTATTACGTGCGATTCAAGAAGGTGCGGTAAAACCCGTCGGTGGTTTGGAGGAAACGCCTGTCGATGTGCGCATCCTCAGTGCGACCCACAAAAGCCTCGAACACGAAGTCGCCGCCGGACGCTTTCGCCAAGACCTGTATTACCGTTTGAATGTGATTAAGCTGAAAGTCCCACCGTTACGCGAACGCACCGAGGATATTTTGCTCCTAGCAGACTTTTTTCTGGATAAAATTGCCAAACGTTGGCAAATGCCCCCCATTCGCTTATCGGCAGCCGCACGTTCTGAATTGCAGCATTACCCTTTCCCCGGCAATGTGCGCGAGCTGGAAAATGTACTGGAACGCGCCAGTACCTTGTGTGATAACAACACCATCCAACCGGATGATTTACAACTTGCCAGTAATGCGCAAATCGAACCTGTTACCTTAAGTGTTCCACAATGGACACGCGAACCTGTCGAAGTTGAAAAAACTCCAACACTTAGCGAAAAACTCCCAGCATGGAATCCAATCAATGAAGAAGAAGAACGTAACCTGATTGTTCGCGCACTGGAACAAACCCGCTGGAATCGCACCAAAGCCGCTGAATTACTGGGCATGACGTTTCGTCAATTGCGTTACCGTATCCAAAAATACGAGCTTGATGAGGGCTAATGCCCTACAATTCTCAGTGAATCCAAACCTGAGACATTAATAATGAAAAATATTACCCTGCTTGCCTGCTCAACACTATTGCTGCTGACCAATTTAGCAACCAGCCCCGCACTTTACGCGGAACAAACAGCCGCCCCTACACAAACCAACGCACAACCCCAACCAACAACCCCCAACCCTGCTACCGCTTTACAAACGGAAATGGATGCAGCCTCAGTAGCGGTAAACAAAGCCTTGCAATCCGGTCCCAAAGACATTCCGCTAGCGGGGCAAGCTACCCTCAAATTACCCGCAGGTTTTGGTTTTGTACCTGCCTCCGAAACGCGCCGTCTGTTAGAGGCAATGGGCAATACGACTGACAGCACCATGCAGGGCATGATTTTATCCAACGATAACAATGCGGATTGGTTTATCGTAGTCAGCTACGAAGCGGCGGGTTACATCAAAGACGACGACGCAAAAAACTGGAATGCAGACGACTTACTCAGCAGCATTCGTGAAGGTACGGCAGAAACCAATAAAGAGCGTAAAACGCGCGGCATTCCAGAAATGGAAGTCGTCGGTTGGATTGAAAAACCGCAATACAACGCCGATGCACGTCAATTGGTGTGGTCGATTGAATCCCGCGATGTGGGGCAAGCGGCGGATGAAGTCAATGGCATTAACTACAATACGCTGGCATTAGGGCGCGAAGGTTACATCAGTATGAACCTCGTGACAGACGTAAAAACCGTGGAAAGCCTCAAACCCACCGCCAAAGCCTTACTCGCGGATTTGAATTTTGACGCAGGTAAACGTTATAGCGATTTCAACGCCAGCACCGACAAAGTAGCTGAATACGGTTTAGCTGCCTTGGTTGCAGGTGTGGCGGCAAAGAAATTAGGTTTACTCGCGCTGCTGGCGGCTAGCGTGGCAAAATTCTGGAAACTGGGCGCGTTAGCCATTGTTGGTTTAGGTGGTCTGATTCGTAAATTATTTAGACGCAAAGAAGTATGAGCAAACTGCTGATTTACCTATTCACTGTAGGCAAACTGGGCAAATTACTTACCACGGGCGGGACAATGATCTTGTCCGTTGCGGTGTACGCGCTGGTCTTCGGCTGGCAGTACGCGGTGGGGTTTGTCGGTTTAATTTTCGTGCATGAAATGGGGCATTACATTGCGGCTCGCCAACGCGGGTTAAATGTCGGCGCACCGACCTTTATTCCATTTGTCGGCGCGTGGATTGCCCTCAAAGACATGCCACACGATGCAGAAACGGAAGCCTATATTGGTTTCGCAGGGCCATTAGCTGGCACTGTTGCGGCGTTAGGTTGTTATTTTGCTGCTAGAAACCTGCACAGCGATTTGTTGCTCGCGCTGTCCTATTCCGGCTTTTTCCTCAACTTGTTTAATTTGATTCCCTTATCGCCGTTTGATGGTGGGCGTATTACGGCGGTTTTAAGCCCTCGGATTTGGCTATTGGGTGTACCGATTTTGGTCGCTTTGTTTTTTTACCGCCCTAGCCCTTTGTTGCTACTCATGGCTATCCTTGCCGCACCGCAAGTCATGCAAGCATGGCGATATGACCCCAATGCCCCCGAAAACCGCGCCTATTACAGCGTTAAAACCGAACAACGCATTATTTATGGCATTTACTACATTGCGTTAGCCGCATTTTTAGCCGTCATGAGT
>CAZJDN010000008.1:25862-30903 GCA_964544775.1 uncultured Thiothrix sp. | reverse complement strand
TACTCCGCGTTATTGGAGATGGAGTAGTTCATGTTGGCAATGCCGCCTTCAAACATCAGGTCAACGATCAGTTTCAGTTCGTGCAAGCACTCGAAGTACGCCATTTCGGGCGCGTAGCCTGCTTCAACCAGTGTTTCAAAGCCCATTTTAACCAGCTCAACTGCACCACCGCACAGAACCGCTTGCTCACCGAACAGGTCGGTTTCGGTTTCGTCTTTGAAGGTAGTTTCGATGATGCCAGTACGACCGCCGCCAACCGCAGAAGCGTAAGACAATGCAACTTCTTTAGCTTGACCAGAAGCATTTTGGTGAATGGCGATCAGGTCTGGGATACCGCCGCCTTTGACGAACTCAGAGCGTACTGTGTGACCCGGAGCTTTTGGCGCAACCATGATTACGTCCAAATCAGCGCGTGGCACGATTTGGTTGTAGTGAATCGCAAAGCCGTGTGCAAATGCCAGTGTTGCACCTTGTTTCAGGTTTGGCTCGATTTCTTGCTTGTACAGTTGGCTTTGGAATTCATCTGGGGTCAGGATCATAACGACATCGGCAGAAGCAACGGCTTCCGCAACGGAGGCAACTTTCAGACCTGCGCTTTCAGCTTTTTTCACCGTTGGTGAGCCAATACGCAGACCAACAGTAACGTCAACACCAGAGTCTTTCAGGTTGCAAGCGTGTGCGTGACCTTGTGAACCGTAACCGATGATGGAAACTTTTTTGCTACGGATAATGGAAAGGTCAGCGTCTTTGTCGTAATAAATATTCAGTGCCATGTTTTGTGTTACCTTAATCAATCAAATACTTTACTTCATTTATGCACGTAAAGCGGTCTCGCCGCGTGCGATGCCCATGCTGCCAGAACGTACCACTTCGATGATACGGAAGTCTTTGAGCGTGTTAACAAACGCATCGAGCTTGGAACGGTCGCCCGTTAATTCAATGGTGTAGGTGTGATCAGTCACATCAATGATATTGCCACGGAAAATATCCGCGAGGCGTTTGACGGCTTCACAGGTAGCGTTTTTGTCGACCCCTACTTTGATGAACATCATTTCGCGCTCAATATGGGAATATTGTGCTAAGTCCATGACCTTCACTACGTCAATCAATTTGTGTAATTGTTTGACGATTTGTTCGACGATTTCGTCACTGCCGCGTGTCACCAAAGTCAGACGGGAAAGGGTCGCGTCTTCCGTGGGAGCAACCGTGAGGGATTCAATATTATAACCCCGTGCGGAGAATAATCCGGCAACACGCGACAACGCGCCTGATTCATTCTCCATTAAAATGGAAATTACATGCCGCATGTTATCACCTACACCAGAATCATTTCATTATGCCCAGCCCCGGCTGGAACCATTGGGTATACATTGTTTTCTTGCAGGGTAATGAAGTCCATGAATACCAAGCGGTCTTTCATTGCCATTGCTTCTTTCAATGCACCTTCGACATCGGCGACATTTTCA
Source organism: uncultured Thiothrix sp. (assembly GCA_964544775.1). Taxonomy (GTDB): domain Bacteria; phylum Pseudomonadota; class Gammaproteobacteria; order Thiotrichales; family Thiotrichaceae; genus Thiothrix. The sequence goes on along the minus strand of CAZJDN010000008.1, from coordinate 29,437 downwards.
ATACGCATACCGACGTGCCCATAGGCTTCTGCCAATTTCACAAAATCAGGCAGTGAGTCCATGTAAGACATGGCGTAACGCTTCTGGTAGAAGAATTCCTGCCATTGGCGCACCATGCCTAAATAACCATTATTTAAGCAGATAATTTTTACAGGTAAGCGGTATTGCAAACAGGTCGCCAATTCTTGAATACACATTTGAATACTGCCGTCACCCGTAATGCACGCTACGGTTGCGTCAGGGAAGGCTAATTGCGCACCCATTGCCGCAGGTAAACCAAAGCCCATTGTGCCTAAACCACCGGAGTTGATCCAACGGTTGGGTTGGTTGAACTTGTAGTATTGTGCTGCCCACATTTGATGCTGACCTACGTCAGAACAAACATAAGCGTCGCCGTTGGTGACTTCCCACAATTTTTCAACCACGTATTGCGCACGAATTGCCCCATTCGGGTCTTGGGTGTATTTCATGCATTCAACACTGCGCCATTCGTCAATCTGCTTCCACCAGACGGCTAAATTAGCGGCATCCGGGCGTTCAGTACGGGCGCGTAATTCTTCCAATAATTCGACGATAACGTATTTCACATCGCCCACAATGGGCACATCAACTTTAACGTTTTTGGAAATGGACGCGGGGTCGATGTCAATGTGGATGATTTTGGCATACGGGCAGAATTTATCGATATTGCCTGTAACGCGGTCATCGAAACGCGCCCCAATAGCAATGATCAAATCGGATTCATGCATAGCGTGGTTGGCTTCATACGTGCCATGCATCCCCAGCATACCAATGAATTGTTTATCCATTGACGGGTACGCCCCCAAACCCATCAAGGTTTGCGTAATCGGGAAGCCCAATTCGCGGGTCAGTTCAGTCAATTCATGCGCCGCGCCGGATAACACTACGCCGCCCCCGGTGTACAACACAGGGCGTTTTGCTTCCAGCATTAAATCAATCGCACGGCGAACTTGGCGTTTATTGCCTTTCACGGTGGGATTGTAAGAACGCATGGTGATTTCTTTCGGGTACTCAAACTTGCAACGTGCTGTCGTAATATCCTTAGGAATATCCACCAGAACAGGACCTGGGCGACCTGTGCTTGCCAAATAGAAGGCTTTCTTGATGGTGGTTGCTAAGTCTTTAACATCTGTCACCAAGAAGTTGTGTTTAACGCAGGGGCGTGTAATGCCCACGATGTCCACTTCTTGGAAAGCGTCGTTACCAATCAATGCGCGTGGAACTTGCCCCGTGAACACGACGAGCGGCACGGAGTCCATGTACGCATCCGCAATGCCTGTGACGGCATTGGTTGCACCAGGGCCTGAAGTGACGAGCACGACACCCGGTTTATTGGTTGCTTTGGCATAACCTTCGGCTGCGTGTACAGCCGCTTGTTCGTGTCTTACCAGAATATGGTTTACTTTGTCCTGTGCTTGATACAATGCATCGTATATAAACAGGACAGCACCTCCGGGATAACCGAAGATCGTTTCAACCCCTTCTTCCTTAAGACACTCGACGAATATCTCGGCACCGGTCAGTTCCACAATAGTCTCCGTAAATCGCTAATGGCGAAGGAAAAGACTCGCATCATAATACGAAAGGAACAGGGATTACACCCCAAAAACTTCAGGATTTTGGATTTTTTCTGCGGATTGTGCGTAAACGCGAAAAAGCCACGCAAGGAACGTGGCTTTCAGGGAATTTATGGTGGCTAAGGTGAGATTCGAACTTACGACCCCAGCATTATGAGTGCTGTGCTCTAACCGACTGAGCTACTTAGCCAAGCAGGCGCGTATAATATGCATTCGCCTGATTGCTGTCAACCCTTTTTTAAAGCAGAAGCCACCCAAAGCGGGTGACTTCTGTGGGAAACAGCGTAATGTGCTTAACGACCGAACAATTTGCTGGCTAAACCAATTGCACCTTGCACGCCGCCAACCGCATCCAACATACCACCAAGGTCTAATGAACCCGTTGGGGTGGCTTTGTCGACCACGTTAGGCAGTGCTGCTTGCAAGCCACTTAATGCAGACTCTTGGCTAATACCCAGTTGTTGGGCAAAAGCAGCGATTTTGTCTTGACCGAACATTTCAGTGATTTGATTACCTGAAACAGGGGCGTTCTCGCCTGAACCGATCCAAGAGCTGACGACAGAAGCTAAACCGGAGTTGCCGCCTTGCAGACCGCCCAGCATAGACATTAAACCGCCCAAACCGCCTGCGCTAGCTTGTTGACCTTGTCCGCTGGACATTAAGCCCATCAGTGCGGAAGCAATTTCGGTGATTTCCAGTTGCCCGTCATGGTCTTTATCCAATTGACTTTGGAACAACTGTGCACCGATTTGCATGAGGTTTCCCATATCCATGTATGTTGTCTCCGGTTAGATGTTTTTCGGAATACGGATTTTTTGACCTGGGAAAATCAGGTCAGCATTTTTGATAACTTCACGGTTTACTTCGACGATTTTGGTGTATTTCGCGCCATTGCCGTAAGCATGTTCGGCGATTTTCCACAGGGTATCGCCTTTTTGGATGATGTAAAATTCATCGTCACCACCGACTTGGCTACCGTCTGCGATGGTCATGCCGTCAGCTTTAACTTCTTCGATACCCATTGCGTTGCCTGCCATCAGTACCGCTTTTTCCAGTGCTTCAGCCGATTGTGCTTCACCTGTCAGTGTTGCTACACCGTCTTGCACTTGAACTTGCAGACCACTTACGCCCGGATTATCTTCATTGATGTGCTGTTCTAATGCTGCTGGTGCTTCTTCTTCCTTTCCGAACAGTTTTTTGCCGATGTTGCGTGCAAAGTCAAAAAGTCCCATCTTGTTGTCTCCTTTGGGGTTATCAGTTGGATCAATTTCCACTGGTAGTATAGCTGCTTTATTTCAAATAAACACAGGCTCACCCGATGAGTCGACCAACTGATTCCCAAGGTTCAGGATTATTACACGAGAACTGCGCCAAATTTCACAAGTCGTTGTTGCCAATAGGGTCGGCTGAGGGTATCCATTGTGACTCGCGCCCCGCCGGATGCAGCATGGATGAATTGCCCACGCCCTACGTAAATACCAACGTGGTTGACAGAACCGCCACTGGTGCGAAAGAAAATCAAGTCCCCGGGGCGCATTTGTTCAAAACTAATTGTGCGGCTAGCGCGGCTTTGTTCGAGTGCGGTGCGGGGCAGTGTAATGCCATTGCCTTGCTTGTAAACAAATTGGGTTAAGCCGCTGCAATCGAAACCTTCGCGGGGTGTTTCACCGCCAAATGTGTAGCGTGTGCCCAATGCTTGGTAGGCTTGTGCCAGTAAAGCCCGGCGAGCGGGTGCATCAGCAGGTTGGTAATTTTGTGCGTAAGGCGGTGGGTTATAATTAAGCTGTGTATTGTAAGAAGCGTAATACGGTCGAACCCCGTTGTTGTATGGCGGCATTGGCTGGTATGCGTACATTGTGCCTTGCGGTGGCATTGGCACACAGCCGTTGAGTAACGCCGCTGCGGTGCCCAACCACAGCGTAGTTTGTAATTTCCCCATATTGAAAACCCCTGTTTTTTGTTATGGATTGGGACAGG
>CAZJDN010000008.1:18513-25762 GCA_964544775.1 uncultured Thiothrix sp. | reverse complement strand
TGGGATAGTGGCGTGGGTAATTCGGAGTAGGTGCGTAGCGGTGTTGTGGGTAATATGCTCCGCTGGATTCGATAACTTGATCAAACACGCCAGCTTTCTTCAGGTAATAACCTAAACCGAATAACAGGGACATGCCAAGCAATGCGGCAAAGAAAATTTTCACTTTACTGTAAGGTCGTTCCCCTTGGGTTTTACCGTTACGCCCGTTAATCACAAAGCGGTAGGTTTCACCGTTATAACGGAATGCCGCCGACCAAACGGGTAGCAGTAGGTGTTTGAAGGTGGTGGCAGAATGTTGGGTTTCCAAATTGTGAATACGTTGTTGGTCGCCGCCGATGTCGCTATTGACTGCGCTGCGAATGCGGTCGTCCATGATGTCACGGGCTTGTTCAAACCCTTCGTCCAAATCGACTTGGTATATTTCGCTTTGGAAACCACTCAAGTAACTTTCATTGTAGGGGACAAGGTTCGGTAAATCCCACGGTTCGAGGCGATCCAAAATGGCACGCGGTAAGGTACGGGTTGCACCGACTAATACATCGTCGAAAAACAAGCGCACGCGCCCACTGACGGGAGTCCAACGAATGCGCGGTACGTTTTGTATTTGCTGGCGGGTTTGCCCGTTAACCGTGACGGTGACAACTTGTTGTTCGTAATACACTGTACCGCGTTCGCCACGGTAGAAGGTGTCTGTGTGGCTGTCATACGTCCAAAAAGGGACGTAAATACCCAGTAATTTATCATCGCGGGTCGCTTTGTCTTTCAATGCGGAAGGTGCAAACCACAAGCCGCCTAGCCATTTATCAAAGGCAGCGCGTGCATCCTTTTCAGTAATCAGAAATGGTAACAGCGATTTGGGTTGGAAGAGGCGCGTTTGGGTTGTGCCTGTTACAACGGGCGTACCGCAAAAGGGGCAATCCCCCGCGTGGCGGTTTTGTTTTAGCTCGAAAACTGCCGCACAGTTGGGGCATTTAATGACTTGGGTATTGTCCAGCGGGCGGAGTTTAAGCTGTTGAATGGCACGTAGGGCTTCGGTGAAATGGTATTCCTGAATTTTGACCGTACTGACTTGAATCGCGTTTTGATGCCCGCAGTACACGCATTGCAAGGTTTGCGTACCCGGTTGGTAGGTCAAATCAGCCCCGCATTCTTCGCAAGGGAAATGTTGCTGTTGTTCTTGTGTTTCGCTGATTTCTGCCATTGCTTAGCCTTGGAAGCCCTCTAGGGTCTGTATTGTTGTATGCCTCCCCGCTGGAATCAGGGGGAGGTTGGTGTCGAAGGGTTTACGGTGCGGCAGGTGGCAGCGGGGGCGGCGTTTGTGCGGCAAATAAGCTGGCTAGTGCGGTAATCTCGCTTGCTGCTTGCCAGTTTGCCATGCCCGTTTGCCACACAAGCGTTGCAGGTGTGAGCGTGCCGCTGCGAACCATTTGTTGCAATTGCTGTAAATTGTGTGGGCCGCTGGAGGTTTGACCTTGCGCAACGTGCCAGTTGGTATCGGGTAAGGGCGGTGGGGCTGCTGCGGGGGCTGTGGTGGATTTGTTTAGTACTTCCGCCATTTTATTTGCCATTGCCAAACCTAAACCCATTTCCATTGCAGGGTTCGAGCCTGTTGCGCCGCCGCTGTTTCCAATGCTTTGCGCGGCTTGGAACTGCATGTATTGGTCAAGGTTGCCGATAACCCCCATGCTAGAACGTTTGTCGAGGGCTGCTTCCACTTCGGTTGGTAGGGAAATGTTTTCCACTAAAATGGAGGTCAGTTTTAAACCATACGCAGCAAATTCGGGGGCAATGCGTTGGGTAACAAATTGCCCCAATTGGTCGTAGTTGCCTGCCATGTCGAGCACGGGAATGTTGGAGCTTCCTACCACGGTGCTGAAACGGGTAACAATCAGGTTACGCAATTGGTCGCTGATTTCTTCAACGGTGAAATGCCCGTCCGTGCCCATGATTTCTTGCATGAATTTACGCGCATCATCAATACGCACGCCATACGTACCAAAAGCCCGTAAACGCACTGGACCAAATTCACTGTCACGCACCATGATGGGGTTGCGCGTACCCCATTTGAGGTTGGTGAATTGTTTGGTGTTGAAGAAGTAAACTTCCGCTTTAAACGGGCTTTGGAAGCCGTGATCCCAGTGTTGTAGGGTGGAAATGATCGGTAGGTTTTTGGTTTCCAGCACGTATAAGCCGGGGTTGAGTACGTCGGCGACTTCACCTTCGTTGACGAAAATCGCTACTTGCGATTCGCGCACGGTGAGTTTTGCCCCGTATTTGATCTCGTTACCGTGGCGTTCAAAGCGGTAAACCATTGTGTCGTTGCTGTCGTCTGTCCATTGAATGACATCGACAAATTCGCCCATGAGTTTGTCCCACAGTCCCATTGTTACACTCCTGCTTTACCGTCAGTTTTGGCTTTGGCTGCAACCAAGGCTTGGCGTAATTCGCCTTCCATTGTTTTAAGTTCGCCTTCGGCTTTGGCTCGCATTGCTTTGCCTTCGTCCGCAATACGCAGCGAGTCGTTGATGGTGTCGATTAAGGTTTGGTTGGCTTTTTTCACCGATTCAATGTCGAATACGCCACGTTCCATTTGTTTGCGGGTTTCTTCGTTGCCTAAACGCAGGGTTTCGGCGTTCTTTTCCAGTAATTCGTTGGTGAGGTCTGCCGCTTCTTTTACCACTTTTGCCGCGTCGCTCATGCGGAAAATGGTGACAGCTTGTGCCAGTTGGTTTTTCCACAATGGCACGGTATTGATCAGGGTTGAGTTGATCTTATTGATCAGTGTTTTGTCGTTTTCTTGCACTAAACGGATACTGGGTAGGCTTTGCATGGCGACTTGGCGGGTTAAGCGTAAGTCGTGGACGCGGCGTTCGAGGTCATCACGGGCAGCGCGTAAGTCACGCAAGCTCTGCGCCATTAGCATGTCTTGCGCATTAATTTCTGCTTGCGCGGCTAATGCAGGAACGTCTTTGGTATCCAGCCGTTTGAGTTTTTCCTCACCCGCTGTGATGTAAGTTTCCAGTTTGTGGAAGAAGTCGAGGTTAGCTTCGTACAGTTTATCCAGCGTTACTACGTCAGTAAGTAATTGGGTTTTGTGCCCTTCTAACTGGTCGGTAATGCTTTCGATTTGTTTACGGACATCTTCGTATTGGCTGAGGAATTCGACTACGGGTTTGGCTTTACCAATCAGTTTTTCCCACCAGCTTTGTTCTTCGTTCGGGTTGAGTGCGTCAACGTCGAAACCTTTAATTGCCGTAATCATGCTGGTCAGGGCTTGACCTGCGACACCGATGTCTTTGTTTTTTACCCCTTCGAGCATTTTCTCGGAAATGACGGTCATTTGCTCTTGGGTTTTAGTGCCGAAGAACATGATGCTGCTGCGGTCATTCATGTCGAGTTCGGCGATGATGGTTTCGATTTCTTGTTTTTTTTGATCCGGTGCTTGTTCGTAAGCAACCAGTTCGGTTGTCATTTGTGGCAGTGGGGCAACTTCAGTGCCCGGAACAACAGCGGGGGCGGTCTGAACAGTAGTGGCAGTTTGCGTTTCACTCATGATGGTTCTCTCCTGTCGTAATTATGGTTTAGATCACGCCTTCGCGCTTTAACTGGGTTTGCAGCACTTCTATTTGCACATCGAGATCGAAATGATCATCCGCGAGCAATTTGGTTTGTTGCTCGGTAAAGGTTTGTTCTATCGAGTCTAGCACGCGACTGAAATTGGTTTCTAATGCGTCAGGGGTTTGCCCTTGGTGTGTGCGTGCATAGCCTTCGGTGACTTGTTGCGTGCCGTCTAAGTAAACTTTGAGAAACTTGCGTGCACGGCTGAGGCGGGTGGGGTCGTCTTCAATACTGGCGATAACTTCCCGCGCTTTATCGGTAATGCGTTGTAAGCGTGCGTTGAATTCAGGGTTGTGGATTTTTCGCCGCGCACTATCGATTGCGTCAATTTTGATATTGGCGGAATCCAAGGCTTCTAACACTTCTTCTACCGAAACGCCTAACGAAATACCCCCCGTTTTATCTTTGCGTGGGTCAAGCCCGTAATACAACGTAAAGCCGAGGAATGTTGCCGCACCGACTAAGGCAGAAGCGAAAATACCGGAAATGGCAAAGTTTGATGTCCACCAATCTAATACCCCAATCGCAATACTAATGAATAAAGCGGCAACGGTTTTGTAGGGTGTGGAGGGCGCACGGGCGATTTTCCGCCGTTCGTATTCGCCTTGTAATTTGAAACCGTGTCGGGCAACGCTAGCACCGATCATGAGTGCGGCAAATACGCCCCCTGTTACCAGCGTATCCAGCACATGCCCACGCATTAAGGATATAATCGCGGTAAACAGTGATGGAAGGGGAAGGATGAATAATAAAATACCCTTGATCGTGTAATTGACGGTATGCAGGGTTGGATCGTACTTAGTTGCTGCCATAGTGCGCCGTTCCTAAAAAATGGGCGGGATCAGATGAATAATAGACGACAAGCTCACGCCGCCTAGTGTGACGAGCAATAAGATAAAGCCAACCGCCTTTTTTAATGTAGTAGCCATGATGCCATCCTTTTCGTTATGCAAGTCTAGCCAGTATGTAGGTATAGCCTACGCTATTCTAGACTGCCAGTGCTATATAAACCGATAAAGTAGATGAACATTCGGTAATGATCTTGCAAGCCTGTTGTAATGTTTACTTTGCTAGCATGAGCAGCATGTTAAATCAGACCGATTGCGTTTTTGAGGAGAAGAATACCCATGTTTAAACGTAACAAACTGGCGTTGGCAACCGGGCTGCTGGGTGTGGCAGTGCTGAGTGTTGTTGCATTACCTGTGGTTGCGGAAACTGCACCACTGACTACACCTGCACCGATTCCTGCTCCGGCTGGGGTTACAGCACCTGCGACAGTTACCCCCGTTCCTGCTATTGCGGCACCGATTGCACAACCTGTTGCACCTGCCCCGCGTGTTGCGGCGGGTGGTTTGCCTGAGTTAACCACGTTGATTAAACAAAACAGTGCCGCCGTGGTGAATATCAGTGTGGAGGGGAAAACGGTCAGTACCGCTGCTGCATTGGGGTTGCCGGACGGTATGGATTTGCCGCCTGAATTGGAACGTTTCTTCCACGGCTTGCCAGACGGTGAAAAAGAAGGCAAAGGGCAAACCACGCAAGCAATGGGGTCTGGTTTCATTATTTCTGCGGATGGTTACGTTGTTACCAACGCGCATGTGGTGGAAGATTCCAAAAGCGTGACTGTTGGTTTGGGGGGGAAACGGGATTTACCCGCTGAAATCATTGGGATCGACAAGCTCAGTGACGTTGCTTTGTTGAAAGTAAAAGCGGATAACTTGCCCACGGTGCAATTGGGTAATTCCGATGGGTTGGAAGTGGGGCAATGGGTTTTTGCGATTGGTGCGCCTTTCGGTTTAGACCATACCGCGACCCAAGGGATTGTCAGTGCGCTGTCACGTAGCTTACCGGATGGAACTTACGTGCCATTTATCCAAACCGACGTGGCGGTGAACCCCGGCAATTCTGGCGGTCCATTGTTTGATCTTGGTGGGCGCGTAGTGGGCGTGAACTCACAAATTTACAGCCGCAGCGGTGGCTACATGGGGATTTCGTTTGCGATTCCGATCAATGTGGTCAACAACGTGGTGGAACAATTAAAAGCCAAAGGGCAGGTTAGCCGTGGATGGTTGGGGGTTGCGATTCAAGACATGGATCAAGCCTTAGCCTCCTCTTTCAACCTGCAACAACCGACAGGAGCATTGGTTAGCAGTGTGGAAGCAGGTAGCCCAGCAGATAAAGCTGGCATCCAAGCAGGCGATGTTATCATTGGCTTTGGGGCAGGAGCGGTAAAATCTGCCTCGGATTTGCCTTTACTGGTCGGGAATACGCCTGTTGGAACTAAAGTTCCAGTAAAAGTGCTGCGCGTTGGCGCAGAAAAACAATTTGAGGTAACGGTTGATCAATTGGCAGAAAAAGATAGCACGGGTAAACACTTAGCTTCCGGTGCGAATGCGGGTCAAGGTGTGTTGGGGGTCGTAGTTGCGAACTTATCCGAAGCGCAACGCCGCGCCAATGACTTGAAAGACGAAGGGGTAATGATTGAAGAAGTCATGCCCAATAGTGCCGCAGAAAAGGCGGGGCTAACCACGGGTGATATTATCGTTTCAGTAAATAATGTTACTATTCACTCAGCGGAAGAGTTAAAAACAGCCGTTAAAGCCGCCCCAGAAGGCAAACCACTGGCAATGTTAGTGGTGCAAGATGGGAAAACGCGCTTTATCGCTGTCGCCAAACCGTAAAAAAATGAAAAGGGGAGGAGGCAAGGGTGACAGCTTGCCTCTTTTTTTGCGTTTATTCGTCATAAAAAATCGCTAACCAGATAGTTTCTTCGTCAGGTGTTGTCCATGCGACACGGTGTTTACAATGTGCAGGGATATTCACGTAATCGCCTGTCTGTAAGTCGATGGTGTGATCCTCAAACGCCAGCGTTGCCGCACCTTTCACCAGCAAAACCCACTCGGCTTGCGGTTGGTCGTACCAGTAGTTTGCGTCCGTTTGATGCCCGTGGGAAATAATGCGTTCGATTTTTACATGCGGGGTATGAATCAACGTTTCAAACAATTCGTCGGGGATGCGCGGCGGAATATTGGCGAGTATGTTGGGTGTCATGGCGTGCGTTTGCGTTTCACTAAAAAGCATCAGGTCAGTATAACAGGTTTCATCTTGCAACCTGCCCCTTGAAATCTTTTACGTGCTCCCCACATTCGGCACATCAAACGAACAAGATGTGAGGATTTACACAGCATGACGGCACAAAAGGAAAACCTACAGTTTCAAACGGAAGTGAATCAATTACTGCATTTGATGATTCACTCGCTGTATTCCAATAAAGAAATCTTCCTGCGTGAGCTGGTTTCTAACGGCTCGGATGCGTGCGATAAATTGCGCTTTGAAGCGATCAGCAATGACAGTTTGTACGAAAATGACGGCGAATTGCGGGTTGAGGTCGAATACGACAGCAAAGCGGGTACGATTACCGTGCGCGATAACGGTATTGGTATGAGCCGCGATGAGGTGGTGACGAATATCGGTACGATTGCGAAGTCCGGCACAAAAGAATTTTTAAGCAAATTGACGGGGGATCAACAGAAAGACTCCCACTTAATTGGTCAGTTTGGGGTCGGTTTTTACTCATCGTTTATTGTGGCGGATAAAGTAACACTGACAACCCGTCGTGCGGGGGCTGCGG